>JANODQ010000268.1:0-5942 GCA_031412775.1 Pirellulaceae bacterium
AATACCTACACACGGCAACCGCTGCGGAATACCTCGGCGTCGCGCAAAACACAATTCGTAAATGGGCCGGTCGCGGTGATATTTCTATGCACCGCAATCCCGCCAACGGATACAGGCTATTTCGACGAGACGAGTTGGACGCGTTCCTAAACGCCGTGGCAAAGCCGGCCACAACGATTCAGAAGAAACCTAAGTAGAACACGCACAGTAACCCGCATCGGAGAATGGTATTGATCACAGGGGACATCAAAAGCAAAGTCGACAAGATTTGGGATTCGTTTTGGACTGGGGGCGTTTCTAATCCGTTGGAAGTGATGGAGCAGATCACTTATTTGCTATTCATCAAGCGGCTCGATGACCTTCAAACACTGGAGGAAAACAAAGCCAACCGCACCAACAAACCGATCGAGCGACGAACGTTTCCCGAAGGCAAAGACCCAAGAAAACGATCTTACGAAGACCTCCGCTGGTCACGGTTCAAGCACTTCGAACCCAAAGAGATGTTCGAGGTCATGGCGGAGCATGTCTTCCCATTCTTGCGGACGCTCGGGGGCGATGATTCGACCTATGCCCACCACATGAAAGATGCTCGGTTCACAATCCCGACACCAGCATTGTTGGCCAGAGTCGTCGACATGATCGACGGTGTGCCGATGGAGGGCCGCGATACCAAGGGGGACTTGTACGAGTACATGCTGGGCAAGATCGCAACGGCAGGTCAAAACGGCCAGTTCAGAACGCCTCGACATGAGATTCAGTTGATGGTGGAACTGATGAAACCGGTACCGACCGATGTTATGTGCGATCCGGCAGGCGGCACATGCGGGTATCCAGTTGCGGTCGGGGAATATCTGCGTGAGAACCATAAGGAGATATTTACCGAAAGCAAGCTGCGAAAGCACTTTCACGAAAAGCTGTTCAACGCCTTTGACTTCGACAGCACGATGTTGCGGATCGGCAGCATGAACATGTTGCTGCACGGCGTTGAAAAGCCAAACGTCGTCTACCGCGACTCGTTGGCCCAGGAACATGGCGGCGAGGAAGAACGCTACTCGCTGGTGCTGGCCAATCCGCCGTTTGCGGGCTCGCTTGATTTCGAAAGTTGTGCCAAGGACTTGTTGCAAGTCGTCAAGACGAAGAAGACCGAACTGCTGTTTCTGGCCTTGATCATTCGCTTGCTGAAGCCGGGGGGACGAGCTGCAGTGATTGTTCCCGACGGCGTGCTATTTGGTTCGTCGACGGCGCACAAGACGCTGCGAAAGATGATTGTCGAGGATCAGAAGCTGGACGGGATCATCTCGATGCCCGGCGGGGTGTTCAAGCCGTACGCGGGAGTCTCTACTGCGATCCTGTTGTTCACCAAGACCAATTCGGGTGGCACCGATCATGTTTGGTTCTACGACATTCAGGCCGACGGCAAGTCGCTGGACGACAAACGCACTGATTTATTACCGCCGGAAAAGCAAGGCCCCAGGCCAACGGTTAAGTTGACGAAGGAAGAGCATGCCAAGAACAACATGCCCGACATACTGGAGCGATGGCGCAAGCGGGATAAGTCCGAGCTTAAGAACTCTAGGACAGCTCAGAGTTTTTGCGTTCCGAAGTCGGACATCGTCGAGCAAGGTTACGACCTATCGATCAACCGTTACAAGGAAGTGGTTCACGAAGAAGTCGATCACCGTGCCCCGCAAGCGATCCTGGACGAGCTAGAGAACATCGAGAAGGAGATCACCCAAGGCATGAAGCAATTGCGGGAGATGCTGAAGTGAGCTTAGCGCTAATTGAAACGACTGAACTCGGTGAATTGGCTGAATTTGTTCGAGGTATAAACTTTAAGCCAGACGATGTTGTGTCAGAATCTACGCCGGGTGTGGTTGCGTGCATGCGAACGAAAAACGTTCAAGCAGAATTAGATCAGTCAGACGTTTGGTTCGTTGGACGACAGTTTGTGAAACGCGAAGAGCAAATGCTCTCTCAGGGCGACATTTTGATTTCTAGCGCGAATAGCTGGAACCTTGTTGGTAAATGTTGTTGGATACCAGAACTTCCTTGGGAATCGACGTTTGGTGGCTTTGTTACAGTCTTGCGCGCCAAACGAAAGAAAGCCTTCCCTCGCTACCTTTACCATTGGTTTTCGTCACCTCACGTTCAAGACTTCGCGAGAAGTTTTGGCCGTCAAACAACGAACATTTCAAATCTTGACCTCAATCGCTGCTTGAAAATGCCGGTTCCCCTTCCCCCGCTTTCGGAACAGAAGCGGATAGCGGAGATCTTGGATCAGGCAGATGCGTTGCGGGCCAAGCGTCGCGCCGCCCTCGCCCTCCTCGACGAACTCACCCAATCCATCTTCCTCGACATGTTCGGCGATCCGGTCACAAATCCCAAAAGGTGGCCCACTCGCTCCTTGCTGGAAGTCATATCCATGCCGCTTCGTAATGGTCTTTCCCCATCAAAGTCTGGAAAGGTTCTTGCAAACGTACTAACACTTTCGGCAATAACCGGATCTGGGTTTAATCCAACAGCGGTTAAGGAAAGTACATTCATAAGTACGCCACCGATCGGTCAGTCTGTGAATGTGTCCGATTTTTTGATTTGTCGAGGAAATGGGAATTTAGATCTGGTCGGACGGGGTTTCTTCCCACGATCTTCAATGCCCGATACGACGTTTCCTGACACAATGATTGCCGCACGCATTGAATCAGGAATCAAACGACCGTTCTTGGAACTTGTTTGGAACTCTCGTGCTGTTCGCACGCAAATTGAAGCGTCAGCACGAACAACTAATGGAACATATAAAGTCAATCAAACAATGCTCGAAGCGGTAGCGTTCTTTTGCCCACCGATCGATTCGCAACGCCAATTCGCAAATCGCACTACGGCAATTGAGAATCTTAAGTTGTCGCAACAAGCGTCGTTAAACGAACTCGACCAACTCTTCGCCTCCCTCCAACACCGAGCGTTTCGAGGCGAACTCTGATCTGAATCTACTCGCAAATTATACCGCCAACTTTCGAAGCCCGAACTTGATCTTAGTTAGGCGAAGCATTTCGAAAACATTGCAGTACGGAACTCCAAACTGATGACAGACGTTTGGATTGGCGACGCGTTTCTTCATGTCCAGATTCAACTTCTCCTCGCTGACGATCGTGAATCCGTGGACTTTGGCATAGGCTATCAACCAACCATCCGCATTGGCTGCAAATGAACTAACGGCATCTTGCCGTTGGTAATTCGCTTGCACCCATCGGATGATCGTGGCGTACTCGTTCGCAACATCTGCGGTTGTCGTCGGCAAGAAGAAGCCTTTAGGCATCTTTTTCGCCCAGCGAACCAGGATGACGTTGCCGTCAGTCAACTCACTTTTTACTTGGTCGATTGAATAGATTTCGCCAAGCTGATGGTGACGCATTAGAGCATTCCAGAAACCGGGGCAAATATCGAATGCGTAAAAGAAGTCTTTGGCTTCAATGATCGAATTGGTGTCGATGAGAAACTTCGTCACTGACCGACTCCAGACTTACGGCGAATCATACCTTGAGCATACTTCGAAAATGTCTCTCGGCTGAAACCAGTCAAGTCCTGTGCTTCTGAGGATAACAACCTTCGCTCTGCGTAAGCTTGTGCGACAGCGTACCCAAAACGATCACCTAGCCGTAACTGCTGTTGCTGCCAGAAAACAGGTGCAGGTTTGTCCTTGTTTTTTTGCTTAAGGGCCCGCCAGTTTTCCATCACTTCCCCGTAGAACTTATAAAACGTTGCGGAACTGATGTATTCCAATTCAAATGCGCGGCGACCTGCTACCAACGGACTAACCTTGAACGCTTTGGCAATAGCAGCGCATCGCTCTTGCACTGAACCGGTTCGCTCCCAATAGGCAGAGAATTTTTCCTTGGGGATCAAGAACTCCGCGGCAACTTGATTGCAAAATCGCTCATTGTCATCTTCGGCAATGTCGAACTTTTCTAGATTGAATAGCCCAGGTTTTCCAAGCCAGACATGTACCATTTCGTGAGCAAGCGTAAACATTTGTGCGGACTTGGTATCGTTGGAGTTAACGAAAACCCAAGGTGCATATTCATCGATTAGAACGAAGCCCCGAAATTCTTCGTGGTTCAAGCTTCGGTGGGTGTTTAGTCCCACTTGATTAGTGATGCAGACGAAAACTCCGATCGACTCCATAGCTCGTCGCAAATTCGTCAATGCAGCTTTCCAAGTGGATTGTGCGAGTTGCCAGTCGCTTTGCAGTCCAAGTCGACTTCGAATCTGATCAGCGGCACGAACAACCGATGTCGATGATTTTATCTTGCCAACAAAATCGAGAGGTTCATTGCCCGCATCGATAAGGTAGTCTCGCATCCAGGCTTGTCGGCGTTGGATGTCAATAACGATGTCGCGAAGATTGGGACTGAACGTACGGCGCTTTTCGTCGCCGAATGTGCGGAAGTCAGGGATTCCAATCGACTCTTGAGGAGGGCTCAAAAGGAACAGATACCCAAGGGGAACCATCGCCTTGCGTGCAAACAGCTCTAGCTTGCGCACCGTAGGTTTGGAATCCCCTTTGATCCATTCCTGTACAGGCTGCTTGAAATCACTCAACGACAGCCCAGAACGGTTTACCGCCCAGGTAATCAGATCGGGATTGACTGTGATTTTGGAACGCATTTTGGAATACCCTTGGGATGTTTAGTTATTCTATACTATTCATCGGAATCCCCGGCCGCGAACTTCGATCGGATTTTTTGCCCAAACTTCTGGATCAACTCGATCCATCCGTCAATCCCAGCGAAGTAGCCCAAAACATGTCCAAGTTTTCATGACACATTTCCAATTTCTCGAAGCTGAGTGGTCGGACGTATTCGAATCTGCGAGTAAGGCCGAGGCACTGGCGATTGTAGACTCTCGCACAGCTTGCTTTTATGCTCGGCGGGCGTTGGAGTTGGCGGTCCACTGGGCTTACAAGTTCGACCGAGCACTGAAGCTGCCGTACCAAGATAACATTTCGGCACTGATCCACGAGCCTACGTTCAAACAAACAGCGGGCGAGGCGGTCTTCAGCAAGGCCAAGGTGATCGTCACGCTGGGCAATCGAGCGGTTCACTCCAATCGAGACATCCCGCAATCGGATGCAGTGCAAGCGGTCAAGGAACTGTTCCACTTCTGCTATTGGTTCGCTCGCCTGTACGCTCGGGGCAAAAAGCCGGATGCCCTATTGGCTTTTGACGAATCTGCTCTACCAACAACAACGGTCCCGCCGCAAACGCTCAATCAGCTCCAGCGGCTGGAAACGCAGCTTGCCGAGAAAGACGAAAAGCTATCGATCGTTCTCGCCGATAAGGAGAACCTTGACGCTGAAATCACGCGACTTCGAAAGGAAGTTGCGGGTGCAAAGTTGGTAGCGGCAAACGTTCCGGACAATCACAACTACAACGAAGCCGAGACTCGCGATTACTTCATCGATTTGCTGCTGAAAGAAGCCGGTTGGCCGCTTGATCAAAAACGTGATCGCGAATTTCCGGTCACCGGGATGCCGAACAACAACGGCGAGGGCTTCGCTGACTATGTTCTCTGGGGCGATGATGGCAAGCCGCTCGGGATCATCGAAGCAAAGCGAACCAAACGCAGCCCCCAAGAAGGCGAGCATCAGGCGAAGTTGTACGCGGATTGCCTTGAAGCCATGTTTGGTCAGCGTCCGGTGATCTTCTATTCCAACGGCTATGAACATTGGATCTGGGACGACAAGAATTATCCGCCCCGACAAGTACAAGGCTTCTACAAGAAAGCCGAGTTGGAACTGCTGATCCAACGCCGTACCACTCGGCGCTCTTTGCAAGAAGCGCCCATCAACGAGCCCATTGTTGAGCGGTTTTATCAAACACGAGCCATTCGAAAGATTGGCGAGTCGTTTGAGAAGGATCGCGAACGGAAGTCACTATTGGTAATGG
>JANODQ010000269.1:0-9439 GCA_031412775.1 Pirellulaceae bacterium
ATCGGGGCATAGTTAGCCAAATCAACTACTTCTGCTTTTCGTATTTGACGAGCAAGAATGGTCCAATCAGATCGAGAGCTCCTTCGTAGTTTTTATGTGTGTACAGACGGCGGTTTGGTACTGGGCAACGATTGTTATTGGACACGGAGGACGCGGACGACACGCAGATGACTTGTGTTGAAGGCGTTTTTAGCGTCATTTCTTTGTTGACACGCAATGTAGCCATGGCTACAATCCTAAAAAATTTAGCCTTGGCTACAAATTGAAACAAGTTGAAACAAAGTGAAAGCGGGGTGAGAGTGCCGATGTTACGTCAAAATTCTTGTGTTAGTCCGCGTTGTAGAGTGAATGCCTTTACGTTGGTTGAGCTATTGACGGTGATCGCGATCATCGGGATTTTGGCTGGGTTGTTATTGCCGGCGGTCCAGCAGGCTCGTGAAGCAGCAAGAAAAATGCAGAATGTGTCGAACATGCGACAGATTGGAGTTGCGATTGCAAATTACGAAATTGCAATGAAACGCATTCCACCAGGCTACTGTGTCGACATGACGCTGGCGGACCCGAACCCAGAGACGCTGGACAACGGAAACGGTTGGGGATGGGGTTCGTTTCTTTTGCCGCACTTGGAACAAGCTGTGACCTATAACAAGATTGATTTCTCTAGGCCGTGTTGGGATCCCGCTCAATCACAAGTTGTCAAAACTCGGATACCCGTGTTTATTAATCCGAGCGCCGAAAACATTCGCGGCCTCGTGAATATTAAAGATTCAAGTGGTCGAGTCTTAGCCGAGTTTGGGCGATCTCACTATGTTGGGAATGTGGGACATGATGAACCTTGGGGATACGTTCCGCCTTTGCGAGATTGGTCGGACGTTGCTAGCGGGCCTTTTTATCGCAACTCAGATATCGGCTTTTCTGCTGTGACAGATGGACTCTCGAATTCGATTTTTGTTGGCGAGCACACAACCATCAGCGACAAGACGTGGGTTGGCGTCGTGA
Organism: Pirellulaceae bacterium; assembly: GCA_031412775.1. Lineage (GTDB taxonomy): Bacteria > Planctomycetota > Planctomycetia > Pirellulales > Pirellulaceae > JAIYDQ01. The sequence goes on from JANODQ010000269.1 coordinate 1,000, forward strand.
AAGGTGCAACGTGTTGTCCTATTGATCCACAGCGATTTCCCTTTACCGAATGCGACGCTCCGGCCACTTTCATGCTCGCTCACTCGGGTCCTGCAGAAGATGAACCGGGGATTATTCATCCGCCATCGTATCCAACTTGCCACGTTTGTCAGCAGTATGCACCATGGACCACACGCGGCGGTTTTATCTTGCTGGGAGATGGCTCAGTCCACTTTATTTCCGCAAGGGTTGATCTCGATATTTGGGCAGCCCTGTCAAGCATGAATCGTGGTGAATCGGAACCAGGTTTAACGCTTCAATGACTATCAATCGCAAAAGCTTACTCGGGCTGATGTTTTTCTTAAACACGATTACCATTGCTTCCGTGTTTATTGGCTGTGGGTCAGCACCTATGGTAACAAGTCCAGAGTCGCAAGAGTTAATCTTGCGGTTCTATACGGCCTGTAACACAAAGAACTCCGAGCGACTTAAATCGGCAATCGAGATCTATCGCGGGTTGATTGATAAAAATTTAATTTCACTGCGAGAACAAGCAAGCTTTGACGAAGTCATTTCACTGGCCGAGAAAGGTCGCTGGCAAGATGCAGCAGACCAAGCTTACTCGTTCTCGCAATCGCAGGTTCGATAGTTGCAGAGTGGTAGTTGCGGAGTGGGCTGATGAAAACGACATTTTACCTGAGCCGTGAGCGCTAGCTCCGGGTTCCCCCCGCGAAACTTTCCAACTTCACAAACCATCAATCGCCGCGCGTCACCCGTGGCTAGCGCCATCTGCTCAGAGCTTCATCCGCACAATGGCGTTTTCTACTTTCGCTTCAAGATGTAAACAACATCTTCGGTACTTTCATCGACTTCGATAGGTTCTTTTATATCGTAGCGAAAGTCGTAAACCTCTTCGATTTCCCAGTGCTCGGTCTTGGCAATCATGCTTTCAAATTGCTTGAAGGTATAAGACCTGAGCACTAGGCAATCATCGATCCGCAGTTGCTCGGTTGGGCGATAGACATCGAAGCGAAGATTAAATCGTTCCACGCGATTCTTAGGATCTTTGTCGCGAGGCCACATGTGAGTGTTGATCATCAGGTGTCCGCGTCTCGCGGACCATCGTTCTTCGTCGGTTGCTTCGCCAATAAGAGGGGTCAAGTGAAAACCGAGCGCGTAGATTCCACCGGGTCGAATGGCTTCACCCAAACAACGGAAGTGAGCTAACGTTAGCTTCTCGGTACTAAGATGCCGAAACGAGTTGATTGTGTTGAAAGCCGCATCGTAGGGGCGATCGACTTTGAAGTCCGTCATATCAGCTACCCAGGCGGACTCGGGTAAGCCGTTTTTTGCAAGTCGCTTATTGCAGTAGTCGATGGCTTTTTCATTCAGATCCAAACCGGCACATTCGTAGCCTGCTTTGGCCATACGGTAAATCAAACGACCGGTTCCGCATGCTGGTTCCAGAAGGCGAAGGTTTTGGGGTGGCTTGCTGGACTTTGTGGATTTTTTCTTTATGGGTGTAACATGCTTGGCAAAGGCGGCTTCTAAGAACTTAAATTCGGCGGCCCAATCGGCCCCGAAGATCAAATCGTAGTAGGTTGGGTAATCGTAGATGTTGCCTTCGATGGTTTTGATGGTCATGGGAGTCGTGGGGCGGTGATTATGAGATGGATAGGACGATTAACTCAGAGCGATGGCAAGTCTAAGCAGACTTTCCATCGCCGTGAACCAATTGGTGCTAATCGTCTATGGAAGTCATCGGTCGTGCTAGCCCACTGCAATTTCTCATCAAATTGCGATCGGTGTAGTCATGTCGAATACGGCGTAGCATCAGGGGAAATGCCCTGCAAAGTTTACCTAAAGCGATTTCTGGGCGAATTGTCGAAAAATTTTGCGAATAAATTGTCGGATTTTCGTCGCCTGTTTCTGCTTGATCGAATTCTTGTTTTCCGTTGCGAGTCCAACTGCGGGAAAGCGTGCTCCATTAAGCCCAATCCAGCGAGTGATTTCCCTGAAAAGCTTGCATTTGCATGGAACGCTCGTTGCACCTTCAATGGGTTAGCGGATGGATTCTTTACATTGAATGGATCGGTTTTCCGTCTCTTCCCTTTTCCAAATTGCTAGCACCTTGGCTGGCGAACCATGATCCCCACTACCTCAGTTAGGCATTTGTCTGACGAATTTCGCTCGATAGCACACTGCGCTCGAAGCGTTTGGGGCATGATTCCTGGCAAGCAAAAATGGCTGCTCATCGGTGCGGCCTTGCTGATGGCCATATCAAGTTTCACCAACATTGTTTGGGCCCTCATGCTTGGAAAGATTGTCGACACGATTCAGTGGAGCAAGACTTCTGGAGTTCCAGAGGCTTCTGCGACCGGGACAACTGAGATCATTTGGATCTTGGGTTTGATTGGATCGATGTACATCGTTCGCGAGGTCATTAGCGTCACGCGTCGTGCGATGGTCGAACGAAGTTGCAGTCGCGTCAACCAAGACATGCAGCTTCAGTTGATCAACCACGTTCTCAAGCTTGATATGCAATCTCTGAGTGGAGAAAAGATCGGTGCTCTACACGGACGCATTCTTCGTAGCGTGGATGGACTGGTTCGTTTTGTTCGCTTGATGTTCTTAGACTTCGTTCCGGCGTTGCTCACAGGCGGTCTGGCTCTGACTGCGGTTCTTACGAAACAGCCGATTCTAGGATGGCTGATGATTGGTGTTATTCCTGTATCTGTTTATCTAACACTGCGACAGTTAAACAATCAAAAAGGAATTCGTCTTCAGTTGATGCGCGATTCCGAGCAGATCGACGGCACGATCGTCGAACAGCTTCACGGAGCGGAGTATCTCCGCGTTGCGAACACTTACGATCGAGAGTTGCAGCGGCTTCAGGGTGAGATGGAGCGACGACGCAAGCGAGAAGTAACCCACCATTTCCAGATGTCGCTTTACGGTAGCGGGAAGGCTCTGAACGAGGGGGTCTTCCACGTGAGCGTTCTCGCACTGGCAAGTTACTTGGCTTTCCAAGGGACCATTACTGTCGGCGAGGTGCTTGCGTTTTCAGTACTGTTTTTAAATGTCATGGCCCCTCTGAACGAAATTCACCGTGTGATTGACGAAGGTCACGAAGCGAGTTTGCGATTAGCGGATTATCTCGACCTGGTGAACAAGCCCGTAGATCGTTCGTTCAATGTTACCGATGAACACATTTCAAACCCTGAGCCGACGGCGCTAACCGCGGGTGACGCTCAAAGCAACGACGCTCAAAATAATACTGATACAAAACTAAATCCCGCTTCCGCAGTAATGAGCGACGGCTCCAGCGATCAATACATTCAGTTCGTCGATATTACGGCCGGTTACAAACTCCACGAATCGAATCGAAAGCCCGTTTTAAGCGATTTATCGTTGTTGATTGCTCGGGGTGAAACAATCGGTGTAGCCGGAGCGTCGGGGTCTGGTAAATCAACTTGGATCAAAGTTTTATTGCGATTGCTTCATCCGGCAAGCGGACGCTTGATCGTTGGTGATCGTGATATCAATGAGATTTCTCGGGCGTGGATTGCTGAAAACGTTGGCTATGTGGGCCAGAATCCGTTTGTGTTTTCAGGAACCATCGCTGCAAATATTACCTACGGTTGTAACAATGTCGAACAGTCGCAAATCGAATTGGCAGCGAAAGACGCATGCTTACACGATGAAATCATGCGGATGAACGGTGGTTACGAGGCTCATGTTGAAGAGATGGGTCGAAATCTTTCGGGTGGTCAACGACAACGTTTGGCTTTGGCACGGCTAATGCTCAAGAACCCTCCCGTACTGATCTTGGACGAAGCGACTAGCGCGCTGGACAACATCAGCGAACGACACATCCAAAGAGCCTTGGCAAACAAGGCGAAACAACACACGACCATTCTCATTGCCCATCGACTTACCACACTCAAACACTGCGATCGGATCTTTGTTTTCGACGATGGTCAAATCGCAGAAACCGGCAACTATGAATCGTTGATACAGCAGAACGGAATCTTTGCTGAACTGGTTCGTTCAGGCGAGCATCCAGGCGCATCGCAGGCAACCCCAGCTTCTCAGGCATCTCCAGCACTCGCCGGTGTCCCCTGACCAAGTATTAGTTCAGACCAAATTTTCCTAAAACCATTTAAAAAGCCTTTTCCACGTCCTCCTCAAAGCCTTAGAAACTATGTCACCCACTGAAGTTCTTGTTCCCAAAAATTATTCTGCAAGCTACTCGGTACCGCGTTCTGCTGCCGGTACTCATTCGTCCATGATGGTGGATGATGAAGTACTAGTGGTCGACACTCGCTCCAAAATTTCTCCCGCTCAAGCCGTAGATTCCAAGCTGGTTCGAACCGCTCATCGAGCGGAAGAGTATAATCGCGGAACACATTTTATCCGCAAAGCTGGTCGGACCTCCAAAGTTTAGTAATACGTTCAGTATGACGTTCAGGATGACGTACTGTTAAGTGAATTAACGTTGGAAGTCCGGCCACGAGACGCCTGCTTCTTTGAGTTCGACTTTGGTAGATCACACCGCTTTTCCAAACGCTAATTATCCCGTGGCCTCATCCCTTTCGATTGAAGCCTTCGCGAAACGGTTGGCCGCCGAATTGCCCATCGACATTCACGCGAGAAGTCGCGAGTCGGAGTTCCGTCGGCAAGTCTTCCAAGGTGCTCGCGACATTCGTGCAGCCTACCAGCTCGCGATTGATTCGCTTCGAAAGGGAGACGCGATCAGCCCGACTGCCGAGTGGCTTGTCGATAATTACTACGTTATCGAAGAGCAGATATCTGACGTCGAAGATCTGCTACCGATAGGGTTTTTGCGAAAGCTTCCTCGCACCGTAGCCGGTTATCCTCGTGTGGGCGAATTGACGCGGCAGCTTCTTGCTTACAGCGGCAGCGAACTCGATGAGCCGACTATCTATCGCTTCATCGAAGCCTTTCAATCCGATTCGCCACTATCGATTGGTGAGTCATGGGCGTTTCCGATTCTTTTGCGAGTCTCGCTGATTGAAAATCTTCGGATGGTCGCGATCCAGATCACCAGCGCTCAAGAATGTCAAAAAGATGCCGAGCAACGACTGGCCATTTGGCAAGCACGGCGCGTCTTTGATCTCGGTGATAAAACGTCGCTTCATTCGTCGCCGACGTTGGTCAAAATGCTTGATCTTCTCGGAGCCTCTGGAGACTTTAGCGATGCTGGTAACAGTGACACAAACGAACTGCCCAAGGCAAGTGATCAAGCATTTGGCGATGGCGTGTTTGTCGATCCAAACGTAGCAATGTCGGCGACTTCCGAGTTATCGCCGCCGCCTTCTTCATTATCAAACACACAGTCGACATCAAACACACAGTCGACGACTTCGCCATCTTCCAATCGATTGGTGGACGATCCTCAGTTGGCCATCCTTGCCCTTCGACAGCACGTACGTTCCTTGGGATGGGATCTCGCGGAGTTGGCGAGACTGGAACGCCATCGACAGGCAGCCGGACAAGTCCTGATCGGTAACATCATCACAAGCATGCGATTGATCGCCGGGTTGGATTGGATGTCGTTCTTCGAGCGAATCAATCATGCCGATGCAGTGCTGATGAAAGATCCTCTCGGAATCTATCCTAAGATGGATTTTTTGAGCCGAAATGAATACCGAAAAGTCATTGAAGACATCGCTAGGCAATCGCGTCAAAGCGACGTCGCCGTTGCAGAGACTGTCGTCGAAATGGCGAAAGGCTTTGCTGCAACACCTGAGCCGATGGCGCTAGCCACGAGTAAAACCTTCGCGGCAACACCCGAGCCGATGGCGCTAGCCACGAATGTTGACACTGCTGAAGGTGTAAAGATAGCATCAAGTTTACAAGTAGCACCCGCGGCTAGCGTCTACGGCTCTGTTTCAGTCGTTCGAGCGCACGTTGGCTATTGGCTTGTCGGTGATGGGTTGGCTGACTTGATGGACAAGCTTGCTCTGCATGCTTCTCCTTCGCAACGGCTGCTAGAGAACATGCGGCGTCATCCGCACACGGTTTACTTCGGTGGTTTAGCTGCAATCGCGATGTTTGTCTTGATTACCATTCTATGGTTCACTGCGACCGCTTCTCTTTGGTGGCCCATCGCGATTTTGATTGCACTACTGGCCGTGCTTCCGGCATCCGATGTTGCGATGTTGTTGCACAGCATGATGATCACGCGATTGTTCAAGCCAAAGAAGCTCCCGAAGCTTGCTTTTCGAGACGGAGTACCCGAAGAGTTCCCAACGATCATCGTCGTCCCATCGATGCTCTCGTCGATTCGAGAAGCGCGGTCGCTCATCGATAAGCTGGAGGTTCACTATCTCAACAATCAAGACCCATCGCTTTCGTTTGCGTTGCTGACCGACTTTTCGGATGCACCTCAACCGAACATGCCGGACGACGAAGAAAAACTACAAGAAGCCATCGCCGGTATTCGTCGATTGAATGCCAAGTATGGAAAATCGCAAGGGCCGTTTTATCTCTTTCATCGAGCTCGACTATGGAATCCATCCGAGGGAGCTTGGATGGGCTGGGAAAGGAAGCGGGGCAAGCTGATGGAGTTCGGTAAGTTGCTGCGTGGAGACTCATCCACTTCCTATACTGTCCAAGAGGGAGACCGCCAACGGTTAGCTCAATTCCACAATCCATCACGCCAGCCATTTGTGGTGACTCTCGATGCGGATACGCAATTGCCGAGAGATTCCGCAAAGAAGATGATTGGAACTTTGGCTCATCCATTGAATCGACCACATTTGGGTCGGGGCAATATTGTTCGCACGGGCTACTCGATTCTGCAGCCACGCGTCACGATTCATTTGGCTGATGTAACTGCCACGCGTTACGTTCGTGTCATGGCTTCTTCGGCTGGGCTAGATCCGTATGTAACAGCAGCCTCCGACGTTTACCAAGATCTTTTTGGTGAAGGAAGTTTCACTGGTAAGGGGATCTATGACTTGCACGCCTTTGAACGAGCGGTCGACGATGCGTTTCCGGAAAACACCATTCTCAGCCACGATTTGATTGAAGGGTGTCACGCTCGCGTTGCTGTCGTGAGCGATATCGAAGTTTTCGATGGCTACCCGCTTCGTTATGATGCTGATGCCAAACGGATGCATCGTTGGGTTCGCGGGGACTGGCAGATTAGTCCATGGCTTTTTTCAAAAGTTCCGTACATCTCGGGGACAAAACCAAATCCTCTATCGATGTTGTCGCGTTGGAAAATAATCGACAATTTGCGACGCAGTTTGGTAGGGCCTTCGACGCTTGCGATGTTGCTAGTCGCGTGGTTCGCCGCCTCCGCGCAAGCTTACTCGTGGTCGATCGTAGCGATAGTCATTGCTTTGTTCCCTGCGATCTTGGCGATCGTTGGCGGAACCATCGACTGGGTTATCGGCTATCGTCAATTGCGTAAGCCACTCGCGGTTCTTTCGCACATGGCCAAGCAGTGGTGGTTCACCATCGAGCAATGCCTCTATTCGGCGATGCTGCTTCCGCACAAAGCAGTTCAAATGGTTGATGCGATTATTCGTAGCAACTATCGCATGCTAGTTTCAAACAAGAAATTGCTCGAATGGGAAACAGCACAAGCAGCCGAATCGCGGTTGAGTAAAAAGCGATGGGCAATCTATCAACAGCTTTGGTATTTACCGGTGCTGGGTCTGGTGTTGGCGATATTACTACCCGGCAATAGTCGGCTTTACGCCTTGCCTTGGATTGTCGGTTGGATACTTGCTCCTTGGATCACTAACCAAATCAGCCGTGTAAAGGTTGTCAAAAAGACAGCTCTCTCGGATAAGCAACGAACGGAACTGCGTGGCGTCTTGTCGGCTACGTGGGGATTCTTGGAGCAGTTTGTCGACCAAGCGGGTAACTGGCTTCCTCCAGATAATGTGCAGGAATACCCGAGCGAAAAAGTCGCGATGCGGATTTCCCCAACCAACGAAGGATTGTTTCTCGTGTGCGCCCTGATCGCGCGAGACTTTGGTCTTATCGGCATGGAGAAGATGGTTGCTCTTTTAGAAAAGAACGTTGCATCGTGGAACGGTCTGTATAAGTATCGAGGGCATTGGCTTAATTGGTATGACACGGCAGCATGCGCGACCCTGCCACCGCGGTACGTATCGACGGTCGATAGTGGGAATCTCGCGGTTTGCCTGATGACGCTGCGGACTGGCTTGGAAGACTATCTCAATCGACCGATATGCGGAGAATTTTTAACAGTCGGGATACGCGATTCAAATGCGTGGTTGCTTGCGCATCTAGAACGCATTGATCGGCAAATCACCTCCACATCCGATCCCCTTTCGGGAGTATCTCAAACAATCCGTCAACTCCTTGCGGAAATCTCGCAGCAACTTCCTGCAAATGGAAATGAACCACTTGGTTGGCTGAAGCAAAGCGACACGATCCTGCCTCTGGTAGAAAGCCT
>JANODQ010000270.1:0-5709 GCA_031412775.1 Pirellulaceae bacterium
GCAAGATCAATGAAGTGCTGAGCGATTCGAAAGTCGGCAAAATAGGGTGGATTTGCCATCGCCATATCAAAAGAATCCTCCAACCCGTAGTCGCCCGAGTGATTTAATTCGACTCGCAAGTTTTCGAAGCCATTGAGCTTCACTCCGCGACGCGTGCAATCGACGGCTCGGGAGTTTGAGTCGATTGCATGAACGGTTGCACTTGGATCTCGAGCGGCTAACCCTAAAGCGACGCTTCCGGCACCGCAACCGATGTCCAGGACTTTTGATTCTGGAAACACATCGACTGCGTCGAGCAATTGTCGGGCTCCGCTGTCTAGTTCGCGATGCGAGAAGACGCCAGGGCGGGTCACGAATTCGATCTTTGTATCACAATCGATGAACGAGAGTTGGCATGAAAAATCCTTGACCTTCTTCAGCGGGGCCGATTTCTCAATGATGTAAACCATCGCATCATCGAATGGACGAACCTTGACACTTTTTTCGTAGGTCTTCAGTAGGTCATGCAACCAGCGGTCTCGGCTGTTGTCCACTCCCACGACCATCAGACCGCCAACGTCCAACGCATGGTAAGCGGACTGGAGCACGTCTCGCGTCAATTCGGCTTCTCCGTGGGAAGATAGTCCGATTACTGCAAGATCGATCGATCCACATGGCCAGTCTGCTTCGCAGGCGATTCGCAAATTTGGTTGCGGGACGGCGTGAGCGATCGCAAGACTTGTCAGGTAGCTGTCGAGATACCAAGCGGTGACCGTGGATTCGGTTCGAGTTGCGGCCAACGTTTCGGCTGCTTGCCCGCGACCTGTGCTAACGCAACCGATGCGGGTTCCAGGCAGTCCGGTAGCAATCTCAAGGAGCCTTTGTTCTTCGACTTTGGGAGGCAATCTTTCTAGGGTCGACATTTGCTTTTCTATATCTGAGTTTCTGGGCGATGGAGCCCGGCAGGATTCACTGAAGCTCCGCATTCTAATTGACAGACCGATTTAATGCGCCGGCTAATCCCGGAAGCCGTGAATTGCTTTGTTCAATCGCCAGTCCAAGCTCTGGTTACGATTTCTCAAGTCTTGTAACTGACACTTCCGGCAGGCAGCGAAAACGAAGCGGTTGCGTTCCGGAGAGACCACGCGAAACTCGCATCCACGTTGGTGCTTCGTTAAACCAACCTCCAGCAAAGCGGCTCCCAAAGTGGCTTGGAGCTACCAATGGCCCGATCACTGGTAGCTGCACTTGGCCACCATGATTGTGGCCGCAAAAGAGTAACTGAAGATCGAGTTTTTTTGCCCAGTGAATTTGGTCCGGCGAATGGCTGACACCGATCCTGAATGACGCAGACTTCCGAAATATCTCGGTGATTGCTTCATCCTTTTTTCGGTGTGCTGGATCAAACCACGGAAGTTCATTGCCGACCATGTAGACTTCCTGTCCGAGAATTTCCACCGAGCGAGATTGATGCCCAAGATCGATCCAACCTAATTCCGTGATCATGGACCGGAGTCGTTGGACATCTGGTAAACGTCGGTCGTGATTGCCTAATACAAAGTAAGCGCCATACCGCGGTTGTATCGGCTCCAGAAGCGGTTGCACTTGGTTCAAGCAGTGTTCATAGTCGATGAGATCGCCCGACATCACGACGAGATCTGGAGCTTGTGCGACCAGGCATTCAACCGCGCGGTGGTAGTAATCGCTCGCCATGTATCCAGTCAGGTGTACGTCCGAAAGGTGACCAATACGAAGACCGCGTAATTGCGAAGGAAGACCGCTAATCGCGAGTTCTTCTGTAACGGATTGAATCCAGTGAAGCTCGTTAAGTGGCAGCCCACCCATGAAGCGAAAAACAGGATGCGTGAAAAGTCGATCAGCCCCGATCTCTGCCTTCATGTCGATGGTCTGCGAGTCGATGACTCGCGCGTGCGATTTAGCTGCGACCAATCGTCGTCTGGACGTGAACCAAGTCGGAGTCTGCCAAACCACATAACCCAAAGCGATGGTCGCCAAAAGCTTACTCGTCCAGGCGTCTTCGAGATCGAACAAACTTCGCAGCCCTGTTGTCCCAGGTCCTGGTGAATCCGGAACGAGCGATGTCTCCGATACGTTGTCGAAACCGGCTATTCCAAGCCAGGTTGCGACCGATTGATAATCGTGATAAATCGCCAATGCTGGTAATGCAAAGCAGATACCGATAATCGACTTCTCGATACGCTTGATTGTCGTTCGTTTCAATCCAGTTGCATTGATTCGGTTAAACCAGTGGATCCAGAACGCACAGTGCCCGACCAGCACCACAAGAACAATCGCGTAACGGATATAGGGGTGACTCGCCACAGTATCAGGATTTAAATGAGGACGAACGAAGAGTCACTTGCGAATCATATGACGAAAGCAGGCTCACATAGGGGCGATGAAAAGCGCAAGTTTCCTGAGCCGTAGGCGCTAGTCTCGGGTGCTAGTCTCGGGTGCTATCTGGCAAACTGTGGCAAAGTCGAAACCCGTGGCTAGCGCCATCGGCCAGGCTTTATAGGGTTTATACTCCCGGATCGATGTTGTAGACTAGGCCGCAGGATTTTGAAAGTCGTCTAGAATGGTCTCGGTGACTGCGACCAACTGTTCGACTCGGAAAGGCTTGAAAAGAATCCCCTTCGGATGCAGCCCAGCTTGCCTAGCTTTGACAATTGAGTGTCCCGGGTCATATCCGTAGCCCGTCATCAGAACCATCGGGACGCGTGGCAGGATATTTTGAAGTCGCAACATTAGCTGGTAACCGGAATAGTCCGGAAGTTTGATGTCAGCGATGATGACATCATACTTGTCTTCGTGAGCGCAGTTGCGAACCATTAATACGGCTTCATCTCCTTCGTGAGCCGTCTCCACGATGCAGCCGTAGCGTTCAAACAAAGCGTGGGCATCGTTGCGAACTTGCACATCGGCATCAACAACCAATATGCGGCGACCTCGGAACTTTTGGTGTTGCTCGGAATTACATCCTAGCGGTATCGATTCGGTAGGTCCTAGAGTTTGCCCGATCGAATGGATTGATCGTTTAATCTCGCGGGCTTTACGCAGGATGCCTTGCAAACGATTTACGACATCAGGGTCGTGACCGATATACGTTTCCATCACGTTGACTGTATCGAGCAGAATGTCATCGATAGGGAGTGCAACTGCCGCGTGGATCGCTTCGCAACTTTGCTGCGCGGCGTTGGTTTGTTGTGCAACCAAAAGTTCGAGGGTGTTCAAAGCGACAGCAATATCGCGGGCAAAAATCTCGAGGAACTGCTGGTCGCTTTCGTGAAAGGCGCCTATTCGAGGACTTTCCACATTAATTGTCCCAATCAAGCTGTCATGAAGCATGATTGGAACCGTCAGCGAACTACGTGCGCCTTTGAAGGCTTCCAAATACAGCGGATCATTTGCCGTGTCGTGACACAAATAGCTTTTGCCGCTCGCCGCAACATAACCGGTTACACCATTTCCCAGGGGGCTTGCCATTAAACGTCGGTCAGAGGCAGCTTGGTCGATTCCAACCGATAAAAGCGGGATCAGATTCCCAGTGGCTTGTGAAAGCAGCCGAATCTCGATGACCTCGACGTCCATAAGATCTTGAGTGTAATGACGAATATTGTCTTTGAGCAACTCGATACGCTGCTCGACATCCATCGCGAAGATTTCGTCTGGCTTTAAATCCGTGAGCCGGTTTCCCGCTTGATGGATCGCAGCGATCTTTTGCTGTTGAAGAATTTCTTCAGTAACGTCGGTTACTGTGACTACCAAGCGACTCGATGCAATCTCATCTGCTAGCTTGGAGGCATGGATCTGGAAGTACTTACCGCTGCCGACCTGGATTGTGCCGCTTCGGGGGATATTGGTTTGCAACGCAGTATTAAGAGGACAGGCATCAGCACCGATATAATCGGGATTGCCGATGGCCGAGTAAAAGTTCGATCCTACGAGAGTTGCATCCGGAAACCAGCGGCGAAGACAATCGTTCGCCCACTGGATGGTCAAGTCAGGGCTCACCAAAGCCACCCCGTTCGGGAGGCAATGCAGAACGCTTTCGCTTTCAGTTCCCAATTCACTAAAGTCCGTCACAATTCCAATTCCTCACCTGAGTATGATCTGTGATCAAAAACTATACGAATGTATCGGCCTAACATCAACACAGTATCTATGCAGTATTTTGGAACTACGAACAATCAAAAGGACTTCTGCAGCGTTTGTATCACGGCAAAATTTACCAGCGAGTGCTAAGGGTTTACTCGGCTTTAAATTTAAATGCACATTGCCATCCATTCTTAGCCGCTAACGTCGATTGGATGTCCCGAATCGATTTTTGTCTCAGTTTGAAACGCTGTGGTAACGATCAGAATTCTGTGCAAAGTCGAACTCCTGTAGATTGAACCTCATTTTTCCAATAATTCTCGAATTTTTTTGCTTCCCGGAATGCCGCAAAAGACTTCACCGATCTTCCTGCTACAGACCGACTGATTGGTTCGATCAGAACGAGAAGGGGTGCGGATTGGGCGAAATGCGAAAAATAGGTAAATTATTACGCAATCCTCTTACGCGAGATATTTTGGCAGGTAAACTTAAACTTCGCGTGTATCCGAGAGTGTTATTGGGGCACGTTGGGATGGGGCTAGGGGTTCGGTGTAACCGATCAGTAGTTCTTACTTCCCAAGTCGTTTTTGAAGTTATCCCGCCGCATTGACAATCATAAAGTTTGGTTTCGGTAGGTATTGAGATAGCTAAATACTGTTTATGTGGCCGTGTGGCCGATCTATTCCTTGAGGAGACTGCTAATGAAGTTCCGTCCGTTTTTCTTTCTCGGACTGGTAGCGATCGCAGCACCAGTCGGACAAGTATCCGCTGAGTGTGGTTGTGCATCCGCCAGTTCGGCTACTCCAGTATCTACATCTGCCTGTGGTGGATGCGGAGCTGTCGCACCTTCGAGCGAAGGTTCCGCTTGCGGACCTACCGTTACTTATGTCGAAAAGACCGTTATGGTCCCAACACAAGTAACCGAAATGAAGACTGTTACCAAGACTCTTTCCAAGATGGAAGACAAGACTCGCACCTACACCGTTTCGAAGCTAGTGCCTCGAACCGAGACCAAGACTCGCGAAGTCACCGTTCTTGTCCCAACGACCCAGACCAAGACAGAAACTTACCAAGTAACGGTTCCTGTTACGAAGACCGAAGTACAAACGTACCAAGTCAGCGTTCCAAAGATGATCGTTGAAGAAGTTCCTTACACTGTAAACGTTTGCGTCTACGACGATAAGACCGAAACCTACACGGTTCAAGTTCCTTCGACTGTTCAAGAAGAAAAGACCTACACGGTCCAAATTCCAAAAACCGTTGTTGAACAAGTTCCTTACACCGTTCAAGTTCCTGTCTACAGCGACGAAGTAGTTAACTACACCGTCAACGTATGCAAGACTGTACAAGAACAAGTTCCTTACACCGTACAAGTCCCTGTCTACGGCACCAAGGAAGTTCCTTACACGGTTCAAGTCCCTGTCTACAGCGACGAAGTCGTTAACTACACCGTCAAGGTTCCTTACACTGAACAACGACAAGGCAGCAAGACTGTTTGCCGACGCGTTCCTGTAACGACCATGAAGAGCGTCTGCAAAGACATGGGAAGCTACCAAACCGTAATGGAAGAAGTTCCAGTTGCTAGCGGATGCGGCGTTGCTGCTTCGGCTGGTT
>JANODQ010000271.1:0-3995 GCA_031412775.1 Pirellulaceae bacterium
AGCTGCATATGCCCAATTCAAGCTTGTAGTAGCTGAGTTCGTAAGAATTCAGATCTCAACTCAAGCACAAAATTGGCTGCTTTCTTTAGATGTTTCGTGACATCTGCTACGAGTTGGTTAATACCGATCGGGCTAAGATTCTTCGCGTGCGGTGAAGTCTGATCACCGACTCAGCACGCTCAACTCAGGTTAACGGACAGGTGCTTCGGAAAACCTAGGCGGTTTCGGCAAGACTGGTAGAGTTTGCCCACGCCATCGAGCCTCTTCATGCGTTGCCGCTCTTGCAACCGATTCTACCCTTACGCGGAAGCAAAAGCGTGTCGAAAACCATTCGTTGGGGGCGACACCTGCACCTGGACTTTAACAGAATGCCCCAGCATGCAACGATCGGACGTTGAAACCTTCGTAACACCAACGATGGTTCTTAAGAAAAGTGTTGCCCGACTGACTGCGATCGGTCTTGTTTGTAGCTTGCTCGTAGGGTACTCCTGCTGTCAATCGTTACAGGCGGATGACTCGATAAACGATGCAGGGCATCTCGTTCGCGTTTCGCCTGTCGTTCGAGCGATTCGAAATTGCGAAGCGGCTGTAGTCAACATCCAAGGCAACAAAACCGTTACTACCTCAGCAACTACCGCTGGCGGAGTTTCGCCTAGCCGACAAGAAGTAAACGGGATGGGGACGGGTGTGATTATAGATCCTCGCGGCTACATCATCACCAACTTGCACGTAGTACAAGACGTATCGAACATCGAAGTCACCCTTTCCGATGGCACGGTTAGCATCGCTAAGTTATTGAATTACGACCCGGATACGGATTTGGCTCTCATACGCATTCCAACGGATAAAGCGTTGCCTGTAATACCGATGGGTTCAAGTCACGATTTGATGCGAGGCGAATCAGTCATCGCGATCGGCAACCCCTTTGGATATCAGCATTCAGTGACACTCGGTATCATCAGTGCACTCCATCGGAACATTCCTGTAAACGGCACGCAAGAGTATCGCGACTTGATTCAAACCAACGCGGATATCAACCCGGGTAATTCGGGTGGCCCGCTAGTAAACATCGAAGGCCGCGTCATCGGCATCAACGTCGCCGTTCGAGTCGGTGCCCAAGGCATTGGCTTTGCAATTCCTATCGATGCAGCTTGTGAAGTCATGGCGGATCTGATCGCTGCAGCGGCGACCAAAGATCTTTCGCTCGGGATAACTGTCGAAACCAAGTACAACGATTCGAAGACGTCCGGGGTTGTCCGATCTGTCGATAGCGAATCGGTCAATGCTGTGAAGGCTGATAACGATCTAGCAATCGGCGATGTCATCGAAACGATTGATGGAAAAGAAGTACACAGCCGATTGGATGCGTTGTTGTGTCTGATTGGGCAGCAAAGCGGAGACTCGCTCCCCATCGTTGTCAAACGCAACGGACAATCATTGGCATCGTCATTAAGCTTGATTTCAACTACGACATCGCGGGCTGACGAAGCCCTCGCGAAAGACACCTGGGAGAGGCTTGGCGTTAAGCTGGTCGCGGTTCCCAAATCGTCCGTCCAATCGGGTGTTGGGAGCGAAAAATTTTTGGGTGGGTTAAAAGTTGTTGAAGTTCGTAGCAATTCCCCGGCAGCGAGAGAAAAGATTGCTCGCGGCGACATCATTGTGGGTATCATGGCGTGGCAGACTCCAAATCTGAAGGCGTTAAGCTGGATTTTAGATAACGAAGAATTCGCTGCCTCTCCAAGTGCCAAGTTTTATGTTTATCGAGACAATCAGTTTTGGACAGCAGCCATGAAGGTTGGCAACCAACGCGTTCGGTAAATCGGTGTGTAACGATCCAGCTACATTCCGATTGCCGTCCAAACTTTATCTCACGAACGTAGGAACACATGACAGCGACTAAGCGAATTCTCGTAACCGGCGGCGCAGGTTTTCTCGGCTCCCATCTCTGTGAACGACTCGTCGCCGAAGGGCACGATGTCATTTGCTTGGATAATTTCTTCACAAGTCAAAAATACAACATCGAGCATCTCCTCGGAAAGAAAAACTTCGAGTTCGTTCGACACGATGTGACGCTTCCGATCTACTTGGAAGTCGACGAGATCTACCACCTCGCATGCCCTGCCGCACCAGGTCACTACCAATTCAATCCCATCAAGACGATGAAGACCTCGGTCATCGGCTCGATTAATATGCTCGGCATGGCCAAGCGTTGTGGAGCGAAAATTTTGCTGGCCAGCACCAGCGAAATCTACGGCGACCCTCACGTGCATCCACAGCCCGAGAGCTACTTCGGAAACGTCAACACGATCGGTATTCGTTCTTGCTATGACGAAGGCAAACGAGCCGCCGAGACATTGTTCATGGATTATCATCGCATGAACAAAGTTAACATTCGAATCGTTCGCATCTTTAATACGTACGGTCCGCGGATGCATCCATACGATGGTCGAGTCGTCTCGAACTTCATTCGCCAAGCCATCACGGGCAACGACATCACGATTTTCGGTGATGGCAGCCAAACGCGATCGTTTTGCTACCGCGATGACTTGGTAGAAGGATTTGTTCGAATGATGCACGCACCCGATAGCTTCATCGGACCGGTTAATATCGGAAACCCAGGCGAGTTTACGATTCGTGAACTTGGCGAATTGGTGATCGCTATGACGGGAGCAAAGGTGAAATTAGTTACTAAGCCACTACCAGCCGACGACCCATCGCGTCGACGCCCCGATATTACGCTCGCCAAGAAACATCTCGACTGGGAACCCACGATTCCGCTCAGGGATGGTTTAGCAAAAACAATCGCCTGGTTTAAAACCGTTGACATGGACCAATACCGTCCACCAACGCCAAACTACTAACATCGCATGCAGTTCCGGAACTTGCCAGTAATTAGCGTACCTAACATGTAGCGCGAGCTAGTGGTTCTTGTTGAGAGTTCGCGAGCTTGCAAGTTTTGAAATTGCACGTCGTGTTACGGTACACTTTTTTCCAGCAACTGCCTTAGGACGGCATTGCCTTTCAGCAACTGCCAAAATCTACGACATCGTTGCTTCGTATTGCGTGATCTTGCTTTCGTGTTCAAGCGTGAGGGCAATATCATCCAGTCCAAGTAGCAAGCAATGCTTTCGGAACGGCTCGACTTCAAAGCTTGCCGAGAAACCGTGTTCATCTTGGACGGTTTGCTTTTCCAGATCGATCACAAGTCGATACGGTGAGTGCTTCGAAAAGTTCTCGAACAGCTTATCGACTTCGGCTTCCGTAAGAGCGATCGGAAGCGTACCGTTTTTGAAACAGTTGTTATAGAAAATGTCTGCGAATGACGGAGCGATTACGCATCGAATTCCGTAATCTTCGATTGCCCATACAGCGTGCTCGCGAGAAGACCCGCTTCCAAAATTTCTGCGGGCGATCAAAACCGATGTGCCTGCGTTTCGCGGCAAGTTCAATTCAAACTCGGGATTGACCTTTCCATCTGGAAGGAAACGCCAATCGAAGAACAGAAACTGACCGAAGCCCGTTCGTTCGATTCGCTTGAGGAATTGCTTCGGGATGATTTGGTCTGTGTCGACGTTAGCGCGATCCATAAAGGCCGCGATACCTGAATGTTGTACAAATGGAGTCATAGGAGTTTTCAGTTGGCAGTTTTCAGTGGGCAGTTTTCAGTGGGCAGTGGTTTCTTTCAATTAGCTTTTGTATTCCCATCCACGAATGTCGACGAAGCGGCCTTCGATAGCTGCTGCGGCGGCCATTGCTGGTGAGACCAAGTGAGTGCGGCCACCCTTTCCTTGGCGTCCTTCGAAGTTTCGGTTCGAGGTAGAAGCGCATCGTTCGCCAGGTGACAGTTGATCTGGATTCATTGCAAGGCACATACTGCAACCAGCCTCGCGCCAATCGAAGCCAGCTTCCTTGAAGACTCGATCGAGTCCTTCTTGTTCGGCTTGTTTTTTAACAGCACCGCTTCCTGGAACGATCATCGCATTGACAGTCGAGCT
>JANODQ010000272.1:0-6001 GCA_031412775.1 Pirellulaceae bacterium
CTCGATGAAGTCGGCCAGACGATTTCTTTTATTGTATCAAACAATAATGCAACCTTGTTTACCGCCGCTCCTGCGATCGATGCTAGTGGACGTCTCACGTTTACCACCGCGCCCAACATGAATGGGTCGGCTGTTGTGACGGCTTTTGCGAGAGACAGTGGTTCCGGTACCGCTCCGAATGTTCGTGACTCAGCGCCTGTCATCTTTACGATCAATTTGACAGCGGTGAATGATGCACCGGCATTTACGCCTGGCGCAAATGTTACTGTCGACGAAGACAATGGTACATATTCGTCGATTTGGGCAACGAGAATCTTCTCTGCGGCTGGACTCGCGCTTGTGCCACAGCAATCACTCGATGAAATCAATCAGACGGTTTCTTTTGAAGTAGCCAACAACAATGGATCCTTGTTCGGCGTCGCTCCTTCGATCGACTCGAATGGACGACTTACTTTTACCACCGCGCCGAATGCGAACGGGTCGGCCGTTGTGACGGCCTATGCAAGAGACAGTGGTTCCGGTTCGGCTCCGAATGTTCGTGACTCCGCTTCGGTCACCTTTACGATCAATCTGACAGCAGTGAATGATGCGCCGGTATTTACGCCGGGTGCAAACGTGACTGTTGACGAGGATAGTGGTGCATACTCTTCGATTTGGGCAACGCGAATCCTCCCTGCGGCTGGGCTCGCACTTGTGCCTCAGCAAGCGCTCGACGAAATTAATCAGACCATTTCCTTTATCGTGACAAACGATAACCCATTGTTGTTTGTTTCGCCTCCAGCAATTTCCCCTACAGGTACATTAACCTTTACTACTGCTTCCAACGCTGTTGGGTTGGCGATCGTAACGGTCTTTACGAGAGATTCAGGATCGGAATTATTTCCAAATGTGCGAGACTCTTTCCCGGTCGTGTTTACGTTGGTCCTATCACCGGTGAATGATGCACCTCAATTCACGCCGGGGAGCAACGTGGTTGTGGACGAAGACTCACCTGCTTACTCTGCTGCTTGGGCAACTGGAATCGTGGCCGGTCCGGCCAACGCTTTCGATGAATTGAACGGATACGGTCTACTTGGAATCACTCCGCAAACCGTTCTGTCGTTTGACGTATCTACGACTTCTCCGCAGTTATTCTTGACTGGCCCAACCATCAGTCCCGCTGGTGTTTTGAGTTTCCAGTTAGTACCAAATGCGACTGGTAACGCTGTCGTTTCGGTTTCGGCGATTGACTCTGGCTCTGGCGTACCACCCAATGTGAATCGATCGATCGCAAGGCTCTTTACGATATCGATTACACCTGTCAATGATCCTCCGATACCTGCAACTCTGGCATTGCCAATCACGTCTTTAGAAGACTTTGTTTTGAACTTACCGCTTTCAAGAGTTCTCGAACCAACCCCGGGCAATAGAGCGACGCCAGGACCAGTCAACGCAATTGATGAATTTGG
Organism: Pirellulaceae bacterium; assembly: GCA_031412775.1. Classification (GTDB taxonomy): domain Bacteria; phylum Planctomycetota; class Planctomycetia; order Pirellulales; family Pirellulaceae; genus JAIYDQ01. The sequence continues at coordinate 1,449 of JANODQ010000272.1, forward strand.
ACAAGTGCTTTTCATCACGCGAGTGGATCTTGTTTCTGCTCGAGGTGCAACCGTCACCGCAGTACGAAGCGGAGGCGTGATTGTCGGTATTGACTATCAACCAATTAACAACTTTGTCGGTCTCGATTCGTTTACTTACACGCTGACAGACGATGGCGGCGGGAACGACTCAGCCATCGGAACGATTGTTATTAATTTAACCCCGGTTAATGACTCGCCAATCTTCACGCCAGGCAGCAACGTGACAGTCAGCGAGGAGTCAGCTCCCTATTTTGGCAATTCGGCAACCAGAATAGCCGTCGGACCATCCAACGCACTTGACGAGTTGAATGGCATTCCTGCGCTGGGGATCGATGCACAGTTTATGCTTCCATTTGAGGTGACGACAAATTCTCCAGAACTGTTCTTGTCAGGTCCTTCGATTAGTTCGACTGGCGTTCTAAGTTTTCAATTGAGACCGAACGCCAATGGAAATGCTATTGTTTCGGCTACAGCGATCGATTCCGGTTCAGGTAATGAATCAAACACAAATCGATCTGCACCAGCATTTTTCACAATTGCGATCACTCCGGTGAATGATGCACCTATTTTCACAGCAGGTGGTAATGTCACAGTCGATGAAGACTCAGGAGCATACACAAGTGCATGGGCGACGAGGATATTCCAAGCCGCTGGACTCGGATTAGATCCCCAACAGTCGATCGACGAGACTAGCCAGACCGTCTCTTTCATTGTGACAAGTACCAACCCTGCATTTTTCAGTGTTGCTCCGGGAGTTTCTGCTTCAGGACAGCTATCGTTTATTCCCGCACTCAATGCAAGTGGGTCGACGGTCGTTACGGTATTTGCGAGGGACAGCGGTTTTGGAGTTTTACCAGGGATCAGTGACTCGTTACCAGTCAGCTTCATCATTAATTTAACAGCGTTTAATGACGCTCCTATTGGAAGGCCCGATAGCTATTCCACGACCGAAGATGCTCCGTTGATCAGTACAGCGAATCAAGAAGTAACTGCGAACGATTACGATCCCGACGGAGATGCGTTCGGGGTTGTCGCAGGTTTGGTAACAAGCACGTTTGGCGCCTTGATTACCTTAAAAGCGGACGGTTCGTTTATCTATGATCCAAGAGCAGCAATCAGTATTCAATCTCTCGCAGTTGGACAATCTCTTGAAGACACGTTTACATATCGCTTGCGAGATGTGAATGCCGCTGTAAGCGATCCTGTCACGGTAAGCGTAACCGTAAGCGGCTTCAATGACGCGCCGCTGACCATTAGTGATCCGTTTACCATCGTCACCAATACGGCGAGGGTCATCGATGTATTGGCGAATGATCTTGATGTGGATTCGACCATCAATCGCCAGAGCCTATTGGTTTCAACGCCGGCATTGAATGGTAGAGCAACTATACTTTCGGATGGTCGAATTTCGTATGCTCCGAACACGGGCTACAGAGGCATCGACTCATTCAGTTATCGAGTTAGTGATAATCTAGGAGCCATGTCGCAAGAGGCGACTGTCCAGCTACTAATAAACACCGCACCGGTTGCCAATGCCGATTCATCGATTTCCGCCACCGGCGGCACGACGATAATCGATGTGGCCGCGAACGATAGCGATCCCGACGTTGGTGGTAGGATCAATAGGCAATCGGTCGCGATTGTCGATCAATCCGCTTATGGAACAGCGGTCGTTTTAGCCAGTGGAAACATCCAATTTATAGCCAAAGCCGGGTTTGTTGGTTCGACAACGGTTACTTACACCGTGAAAGACGACATCGGATCAATAAGTAACATTGGCACGTTAAGTATGTCTATTGTTGAGTCGCTATTCCAAAACCCACGAAATCGACTTGACGTTAACAATGATGGTAATGTGACGGCTCTCGACGCTCTGATCGTTATCAATTATCTGAATGAACGACCAACGCCATCGTTGTCTTCCACGCTACCAGCCAATTACTTAGATGTCGATGCAAGTAGTTTTGTATCAGCCCTCGATGTCTTGATAGTGATTAACTTCCTAAACATACGACCTGCGGCGGGATCGGCGGAAGGTGAAAGCGACGTTTCCAATTCACCGGCACTGCTTGCTGCACCGAATTTCACAACTCAGAATACAATGAGTTCTAATGTGAATACGATTGTGGTCGAAGATCGAGAAACAAAATCCATTCGAGGAAGATTCCAATCACCGGCTAACAGTTCCTCAACACGAACCAGCACAGAATCGGCCTTCTCAAGCGTCTCGGGTGAATTTTTGAATTTTGCAGTTGAATCGGAAGCTTCGGTGAGTGCCATCGCAACAGATGTTACGGCAGCACAAAGAAGCCAAAAGACTGGGTGTGGTATTGAATCCGCATTAGATGGAGTGCTAGACGAAATGGGAATTAGCTGAGGCGGGTAAAAAATGGATTACATCGTCTCTTGCGTATATCGAAGCCCGAAAAGAACCTAATACTCGAATTAAAACACTTCTATTCGCCATCCAAGGTCTTTGATGACACCGGCGGCGATTGCTCGATTGTGCAATTCTTGAAGGGCTCGCTTGCCAAGTTGACCAAGATTTACAGTCCAATCGTTGACATAGAGATCGACATGTTGCATGAGGACTGTGTCGTTGAATTCCTGGGCGTACTTTCGCATCGACGGAAGTGTGTCTGATTTGTTCGCTAGAGCGAAACGAATGGAATCTTGGATGACAGACTGAACGCTTTCTATCAAGTTAGTGTCTAGGCTTCGCGATGCGATGATGCCTCCGAGCGGTAACGGGCAATGGGTTTCTTGCTCCCAGCGCGTTCCAAGATCTTCTACCAATGCGAGTCCTTCTTGTTGCCAGGTGAATCTGCCTTCGTGGATACACACGCCAAAGTCAGCACTCTTAGCACGAAGTAGGGGCATGATTTCAGAAAACACAGTGTGCTCGACGCGTGTTGTATTTGGATAGAACATTTCAAACAGCAACGCGGCGGTTGTGTGATTACCAGGACACAGTGTTAATTGATCTCGAGTCGACGGCCGTTTTGATTCTTCTGCCGCAAGCAGCAACGGTCCAACGCCAAAACCAAGAGCAGACCCGCTAGGTAGAACAACGAATTGATCGGCTAGTAATATGGCCGCATGAAAACTCGCCTTGGCGATATCAAAACTTGATTCGAACAGGCGTTCGTTAAGAGTCTGGATATCCAACAATTCGATCTGAAAATCAATCCCACGCAAATCAACTTTTCCATGCATTAACGCATGAAAAGCAAAAGTATCGTTCGGGCAGGTTGATATCCCAAGGCGAAGGCTTCGACTCATGAACTCACCTGTTTATTCGCCAAGAGACAATTCACAAAAACTACAACGGACTCCATCGCTTCACGCACTCGCCAATTTTTGTAATTGCGATCTCCCGCCTGATTTGAAATGCCACGTACTATATTCAGGGAAACGCCCGCCAATTGACAGGCCGCGGCTACCGCGAACCCTTCCATGTCTTCAGCAACAGCATCGGGATACTTAGTTAGTTTCAATTTTGTATCGGCATCATCGCCAGATGCAGAGGCAACCGACAACAAGTTCAAACCTTCAATGGATTGGCTCGATGACTGAAACCAATTTAACGTAATACGGTCCGAGATTGGTAAGGCCAGGTCGTTGGTGCCCGGAGTCGCTTCATCACCATTCCAATGTATCCAACCTAACTCCGATGATGTCTGATGGTTGCTTCCCGTACCAGCGCCAATTCCATAACAGCACACCTCCGAGAAGCAGTAAGCTTCACCAACTTGTAGGGTGCTCCCTAAACGACCTGCGATTCCCATCAGGATCACACGGTCAGGTCGCAAGACCGCAAGCAACTGAGCCGTTCTGGCTCCAGCAATTGCAAGTCCGAAGCCACACAATGCGATTGAGAGTTGGTTGTTGACGCTGGCGAAAGAATCCGAGATTTTTGTCAGATTTTCATCGTGAATCGCTGGCTCTGCTGATTCAAGAAACGCGTTCTGTAAGTTTGATTCTTTCCAAGTCCTAAGAACTTCGGGATCGATCATCGACAATTCATACTGAGTTGGAACGAGTAGCAAGGTTCGCTTCATTGAAGTTCGTAACGTTTCCCAGTTGGAAGTATTGCGTAGCAGGAATCCAGTGAATTCCGAAGAAAACAAACCACTTATCGCTGATCGGCAATATTCACGAAGTTTGTTTGAAGCTTTTACTTCTCCATTATTCGAGGAAGTGAGCCTGAAGCGATAGTTGATAATGAAACAACAGCCGATCATATGGATCGGACAACTAAAATCGGCTAGCTCCTCAAGCTAAATAAGATAAATCTATTATGATAGATTCAACTTCTTTTGTGTAAAAAGCATGGGAAAGCAGCGGAAAACGATTTGTTAACACGGTGATTGTCTTGCAAGCGGTTACTTATAGACGATATTCGCAACGACTGTTCAGCATCCGCGACGCTTTATCGCTCGTCCGCCGCTCTCAGGGCTGGGACGGATTCGGCTGCTGAGTCTCTCGTTGGATTCGACGCGAAGCGTATTCTATTTTCAACCAGATCGATT
>JANODQ010000273.1:0-2389 GCA_031412775.1 Pirellulaceae bacterium
CCGAAACGTCTCCAACGTGCCAGCTCAAGCACTCATCTTGATGAACGATCCTTTTGTAGTACAGCAATCCAAGAAATGGGCTGAACGTATCGTTGCGAGAACAACATCTAATGACTCTCGAATTGAAGAGATGTACCGTGCGGCGTTCACACGATTTCCAACAGACCGAGAAACAAAAGTCGCTTTGGACTTCCTTTCAAGTCGTCGAAGTGAAGGTGAATCAAGTGATGTCCCGGTCGAGGTGTGGGCTGATTTTGCTCATGCATTGATCAATACCAAGGAGTTCATATTCCTACCATGAAAATCCCCTCAGCCTATCCTTGTCAACGTTATCAATCGAAACCAACATCGCGTCGTGAAATGCTTCGCAGATGTGGGAGCGGTTTCGGTGCAGTCGCGTTAGCTGCACTCAGATTCGATCCAGCATTTAGTGATGATGCTGAGAAAATTCGTGCAAGTTCTCCCCTGGAGCTCGGAGTCGCCGGTCATGGTCCGCATCATGCGGTGAAGGCAAAGAACGTCATTTTTCTGTACATGGATGGTGGACCCTCGCAGGTCGATACGTTTGACCCTAAGCCACTGCTAGATAAATACGACGGCCAAGATCCGGGCAAGCTTTTTGATGTAGAGCCTACCCAGTTCAACAACAACGGAAACGTGCTGGCTAGTCCATGGAAGTTTCAGCAACATGGTGAATCAGGAATTCCAGTAAGCGAGTTGTTTCCTCACGTTGCAACCTGTGTCGATGAACTCGCAATCATCCGTTCGATGGTGTCCGAGTTTCCCGAGCATACATTTGCAAACTACTTTCTTCATACCGGAAGTGGATTACAAGGGCGGCCAAGCATGGGTGCTTGGGTAAATTATGGTCTTGGAAGCGAGTGTCAAAATCTGCCGGGATTCGTTGTTATTAATGGTGGATTGATACCACCTGGTGGGCTCGATTGCTTCGGAAGCGGATTCCTTCCAGCCAGCTTTCAAGGCTCGGTGTTCAAGCCTACAGGAAGTGGAGTAGCAAATATCTCGCGGACAGAATCTAGTGCGATGCAGCAACGAGAAAAGCTAGACTTGATCAATAAGTTAGATCAATTTGCGATCGACCAGTTTGGCAAGCACGACAGCATAGAGTCCGCTATTCACAACTATGAACTTGCTTACGCGATGCAGATGGCAGTTCCGGAAGTTATGTCGATCACTGACGAACCGGCACACATACAAAAGATGTATGGCATCGAATCGGAGTACGAACCAACGCGTATCTACGGTGCTCAGTGCCTGATCGCAAGACGCATGATTGAGAAGGGCGTTCGGTTTGTTGAATTGACTTGTCCCAATGTTGGAAGCGATCGTTGGGATCAACATGGAGATTTGAAAAAGGGACATGAAAACAATGCGAAAGCGGTGGACCAACCGATCGCGGGCTTGCTAAAGGACCTACGTCAACGAGGCTTGTTGGATCAGACACTAGTCGTGTGGGCCGGTGAGTTTGGACGGACGCCATTTGCTCAAGGCAAAAACGGTCGAGATCACAATCAATTTGGTTTTACGATATGGATGGCTGGTGGGGGCGTGAAACCAGGAATGATTTATGGAGCTACTGATGAATGGGGCTATAAAGCAATTGAAAATCGTACCGAGATTCACGATCTACACGCCACCATATTGCACCTTATGGGAGTCGATCACACGCGTTCAACGTTCCGATTCGGCGGTCGCGATATGCGATTAACTGACGTAAAAGGGCATGTCATTCATGGCATTCTCGCTTAACGAAGTAACTTCTCTCCCACAACTATTCTCGCTGATTTGATTTGCATGGAAACTCGAAGGCTCGGTCGCACGGAACTATTCACAAGCGTTCTTTCTATCGGTGGTTTGTATACATCTTCGTTGGCTGGTGGCGAATCCGAAACTGCTCGAATTATGAGACGAGCGATGGAGCTCGGTATCAATGCGATCGACACCGCGCCTGCTTACGCGGATAGTGAACGCACAATAGGTGGGGCTATTCGAGATGTGAATGGTTCGCTCATCGTGACAACGAAACTCGGCGGTCGCCCACAGCCATTTGAGCCGCAGAGCATCAATGCGCTTCGATCATCGTTAGAGGAAAGCTTACGGCTTTTGCGTCGCGATTCGATTGATATCTTGATGATTCACGAGCCAGACCGACCGCAACAATACCCATGGTGGACAAGCTATGACCCGCTGGACGGTCCAGTACTGGCTTTGATGGACGAGCTAAAGCAAGCAGGAAAGATTCGATTCACGGGACTTGCTGGTACGACTGTCACCGAAATGACATCGCTTGTTCGAAGCAATCTATTTGATGTCGTTTTAACTGCTTTCAACTACAACACTCTTTTTCGCGAGGCCAATGCCGAGTTGA
>JANODQ010000274.1:0-6612 GCA_031412775.1 Pirellulaceae bacterium
CCGTGCTCTGGACTTTGTTGGCATTTTGCTTAAAGGAATCACTTTTGCTTTCGCTGTTTGGCTGATTCTCATCCGATTGAGAACCAGATTTGCTTGGAGATCCATCTTTGGAATCTCCGTTCTTTGCATTTCCGCTTTCGCCGGGCTTTGCTTGGTTTTCGTTAGCACCCGCTGAATTGTTTTTCAAATCTGCTTTGCCAGTAGAACTTAACTTCGGTGCATCATTTTGTTTTACTTGTTGAGCGATTTGTCCCGTTGTTTCAGTTTGGTCAGCATTTCCATTGGGTTTCTCGGTCGGTACACCTTCCGGTCCCCATCCGTTCGGGCTTGCTTTCATTCCATCTGGCGAGGTGATCGTGAATGGCAGACTAAGGAGTCCTGTATTTCCCGAGGGGAGCGAGATGAAACTAAGAACGCCCAGGATTCCGACTATGCCAAGAATGCCTGAAAGAAACCACACTGCAGTGATACCCAGTGGCATCTCGATTTGTCGACGCCTAAGGTATCGCCGCAAGCTAAGCAAACTTGTCACCACAAGTAAGCTCAACGTGCAGTACAAGTAACCAACCAAGAACACAAATGCGAGTTGATTCCGAACACGATCCCAAGACGGGATCATGATTTGCCCGAGTCCAAAAAGTGGTACGGCCAAAAATGCAAAGTACAAAACCCAAACTCCAGGATTATGCTTCTTCTTAGCGACTTTCGACTTAGTTGCGACTTCGGTGCCATCTTGGGAGGCCTGCTCGGGGCCAACCGTTGCGAGTAGTTGGTCAGTCGAGCGATGTTCGCGATCCTTTGCACGCACACTACTTGGTGCCAAGCCGAGCGTTTGAAGAAGGCCTTCGCTTGCTCCATCAGAAGATTCATCGATCAATGTACAGTCATGAGTGATTCGGTCGGCCAGAAATGCAATAAGGGCGAGAAACCCAATCGTGGCGGGAATCGAGAACGGTGCAAGAGAGCCAGAAAATTCAACGAATCGCAAGGTAACGGCGAGTGTTGCGAAACCCAAAATCGAGCCGTAGGCTGTTGCGATTGCGCGACTTTGCTCGATAGCAATTCTCGCAGTGAAGACACTCGCAAACGTAAAGAGGCCGAGGATATACATCAGCCGAATCGTAAAGCTGCCTGAGTAAAGCACCGTTACAAGAAAGAATACAAGGCAGCATATCATTCCGATAATGAGCATCGGAGAAAAACCCATGAGTACCGCATCAACCCAATTTGATTTTAATCGCTTGTGGGTTTGCTCGACTGAAGCGAACGGCTTAGTCTCTTGATTTTCAAGGCTTTTCATTCTGCTGACTTCCTTTAAGCGGATTCGGCCACTATTAAAGATTGTACTGAGTCGTGTCGTATGATGTGAAATCGCAATCGAGTCTGCGGAAGTTGAATCATATAAAAGAGGCTTAATATTTCAAAAGTATTCTTTGGCAGAGGCCGGGAATTGAAGACTCGTCATGAAGATGGAAGACGGGGATGCGTTGGGACATTAGCTTTGCAGTGGCATGATCGACGGCGTCTTCGTCGTATTGATTTACGATCGCTGAAACAGCGTAGCCTTGTCGGGCTAACATTCCTAACGCAAGTGAAGTTTCGTCGTCCACTTGCTGAACGATCACGATGATCGATGCATCGCGCGGTAAGCGGCTTTGAGTTTCAAATAGGAGCTCTGGCAAATCCAGGCCATCGGTTCGTTCTAGTCGTGCTAACATGCGATGCATTTCATGAAATTGTTCGGGACCGCGATTGCATGGAAGCACAACTGGTCGCAAGCGAGAATTGATTCGTTCTTCTTGCGTTGTTTTTAACACTGCATCTCGAGATCGAAAATCGGTTTCCCATCCTTCGGTGCGTACGCGGTCTGCCGCATCGCGACCATTGGTGGCAAGCCCAAATTGTTGCTTCATTAAATAGAGTGTGTGTGCGATGCTTGCCGCAGCGGTGACGGCTAAGTCGGTTCGATTTGGCTCGTGATGATCTGGATTGCTTTTGCGATGCATGTCGAGAACGATCATCGCGCCGGCAACACTTGTCGGTTGAAAGACTTTGCTATGAAGCTTTCCCGTTCGAGCGGTCGCGTGCCAGTGGACTCGATTCATAGAGTCGCCGATTTGGTACTCACGAATGCTCGACAGAAGCGTTGGGTCTTCCATGGTCCGATAGGAGACTTGAATCTCACCAATGGGTCGCTTCGAACTCACATCGTATCCGGCGAGAGGAATAAGTTTCGGAAGGACAAGCAAAAAGTGAGGGGCAGTCGCAACGCGATAGCGACGATGCAAACCCAACAAGTCACCTGATTCGACAATGGTTGGTCCTATTTGATAGTAGCCTCGTCGAAGGGCTTTAATACCGTAAGTCAGCAACCGTTGCTTCTTCGGTGCAAGCATCATCAATCGAATCGCGCTCCCATCCAATTCAAGGGCCTTTGGAGGGAGTCGAATTGATCGCGGAGGCAGAACATCTTCGATGACAATCCAAGGGATGTACCATCCGCTGGTGTTGCTGATTGCGATACCGACTTGAAGTCGCTGTCCAACTTCGATTTCATGCGTCAGTAATTGTCGACGCACTGAAATTGATTCAGACCATCTTTTGGTGAGGAAGTGGCTGACTGCAAAGACTGCGACCATCGCGATTGCAGAATACGCCAGAAGCGTCGCACCTGTTACCAAGCCGACGAAAAGAAGAAAAGCGATCCCGGCGATGTAACGCATGTGTTAAAAATCCTTTGGAGTGCGTCGACTTGTCGCCGCTTTTAGATTCATAGGTTAGCTTTCCATTCGCAGAAATTTTGTGAAGAATAAGAATTTACTATTGTTATGTCGCCTTTCCCAAAGCCGTCGCAAGTCCCAGCACTTCAAAGGATTTGCTCGACACTATGGACGCTACTCATCAAGCACCGATGCTTGTGTGATCGTGGGGATCGCGATCTCGGCGACAATTTCATCGATAATTTTTTCTGCGGTCATTCTTCGGAGTCGACTTTCTGGTTTCAGGATGATCCGATGCGCCATGACTGGTCCTACGATCTTCTTAATGTCGTCCGGTTGTACGTATTCGCGTCCTCGAACAGCAGCCATGGCTTGCGAGCTTCGAAACAAAGCGATGCTCGCACGCGGGCTTGCTCCCAAAGCGAGATCCTCGTTAGCTCGTGTTGCATGAACGATTTGCAAAATATATTGACGAACCTTGGGATCAACAAAAATGCCTTTGATGGCTTCTTGGCAAGCGACTAAATCCGCCGAGGAAACCACCGCTTGAAGGGCGTCCAGAGGATGCTGCTTTTCAAGCATTTGAAGCATACGAAGTTCATCTTCCATGGTTGGATAGCCGAGTGAAAATCGCATCAGGAACCGATCAAGCTGTGCTTCAGGAAGCGGGAATGTTCCTTCATGATCGACTGGGTTTTGGGTCGCAATGACAAGGAACGGCGGTGGAAGTTCACGCGTTACGCCATCGACGGTGACTCTCGCTTCGGCCATTGCTTCTAGGAGAGCTGCCTGGGTTCGTGGTGTTGTACGATTGATTTCATCGGCGAGCAAAAGATTGCAAAAAATCGGTCCCGCACGAAACTCGAACTCGTTCGTCTTTTGGTTAAAGATCGAGGCGCCCGTAACATCAGTTGGAAGCAGATCGGGTGTGCATTGAATCCGCTTAAAATTGCAACCAACACTTTTCGCAAGAGCTCGAGCAAGCATCGTTTTGGCGACACCCGGTACATCTTCGAGCAAGATATGTCCATTTGAAAACCAAGCAACAATCGAAAGAACCAGTTGCTTGCGTTTACCGACAATTGCCTTTTCAACGTTAGTGATGATTCGCTTGGCTGTCTCGTTTGCGATATTCAAATTGAAAGCCTTGTGTCAAAAAAAGCGTCGCGCTTGGGACTTCAGTATCTCGGCATTTTCGTGGTCGTACCCGCAATCGTACGCCGACGTACGCTGGGGTAATGAAAATAGTATTTTCCTGATCCGTAGCCTGGGGTGCTACCTGGTAAATTGTGGCAAAGTCGAAACCCGTGGCTAGCGGCATCGGCTCAGGTTTAATCAGCTAAGGCGTATGCCTGTACTTGTACTCGGTTCAGAATAGCTAATCGGGACCCCCGTGATCGCGTCATGACGCTTTTATTCTTCGATTATCGGTGCGTTAGAATTTCTTGAATCTGCGACTTCAACAACGCGTGTTGATAGCATCGCATCAGTGGCTTTTAGTAAATAAGAAATGCGAAGAACATTGTTGAGAACAACTGGTCTCGGGGTACCAGGGATATTCATGATGATTCGACCTGATCCCGCCAATATGTATTCGAAGATGTCATTGATTTCAGTGTTCAGCTTTAGTCCCGCTGTTGAGAATCGTTCCACATCGCCGAGTAATCCCGAATGATGGATCAATTCGTTTGATGACAGTTCCCAGTAGTCAAACCGAGTTGAAATCGCCATTCCGATAAGCAGTAAAAATAAGACGATAAAGATTGTTAGGTAGAAGTCACGCGACGCATTTATTTGCAAGCTTGCCACCCACTGCTGGAGTGAGCCGATGAAGCCAAATTGTTGGTTCAGGAGTACCAAACCTAGAACAACAGAGACCGCAATGACGCTTACTAATAATGAAGTCGACCGTGGGAAGTCAAACGTCAGCACGACGAGATTCAACGCAACACCAACGACAAAAATTCCACCGATCAAGTTGAGTGATTCAGGAGAGGTCATCATGGCGATCGTTGCCATCGAAGAAAGCAATGTCGTGGGCCAAAGAAAAATCATCTTTGGCCACCCGCGAAGGACGATCATTTTGGGGCGGTCCGAACTGGGCATTTTTATGGTTCTCGTAAAGTTTTAATTGAAGGCTTCGCTTAATGTAGCTATTGCCATTCGATTTTAACCGAATTGAGCCTTGGATAGTAAAAGGGTGCTTGTTTTGCTCGAATAACTTTTTACTCATATTTCCAAAGCGTCGAAAAAAGTCATCCCAGTGACCAAACGTGTCCGAGCGTATCCGATCATTCTCATGTCGAGCATGTCGCTCTACCAAGTTCTTCTTTCAAACGCTGGAAAATCAAAAATGTCCAACCTCAAATCGCTTCTTTTGCGGGTCATGCAGCAGTCGGACGACTTGGTGATCGTGTTTGACTATTGCGATGCCAAGGGGACAGCCTCAAGAAGGGTGGTGAGTCCCTACCGCTTCTTGGGCGACACACACTTCCTCGGGCTGTGCCTAACGCGGGAGGAACCTCGTCAATTCCAGGTTTCGCGATGCCAGAACGTTCGGGTAGATTTGGCTATGAATTATGTGATGCCGGTCGTTTTTAGCCACCAATCCGCGGTCGCATAGCAAGATTCCTACCAGAAAACGCGACTCTGCATTGAACAATCTGCTTTGTTTGCTATAGATTCGGACTTATCAATCGTGAGATACTCAAGTTAAGGAAAGTTTTGCTATCCGGTTCTTAACGATTCGATCATCGCTGTAGTACAAAATAGCGTGATTCGTGATGAATTCGAAGGATCGAAAGCTGTTTTGAGGTTTCCAGAATGTGTTTTGGAGATCGTTTTATTTGAAGGAACAATAGCAACATGTCGTCTATGCAACTCCAATCGTCGTCGGAAGCACCGCATCCGGCGAATCCAGGTTTCAAATCAGCGGTTTTAGAACCGCCCCATGCGATCGATGCATTGACCAGCAAGCGGTTGGATCACCCAGAAGAATCAAAGCCATTGCGATTATACTGGCCCTATGCGATCTCGCTGGGGATCGTGCATTTGCTTGGGTTTCTTTCTTTTTTCCCGTATTTTTACTCGACTAGCGGGCTAATTCTTGCGGTTATAGCTCACACAATCTTCGACGGGTTCGGCGTTTCGATTGGCTACCATCGGTTATTGACTCACCGAGGATTTGTTTGTCCGAAGTGGCTCGAGCATTCGATGGCAATATGCGGAATTTGTACACTTCAAGATTCCCCTGCGAGATGGGTCGCCGTTCATCGTATGCATCACCAACACAGCGATCATCAACCGGACCCTCATTCGCCCCTGGTCGATTTTCTTTGGGGGCATGTTGGCTGGTTGTTGTTCATCGATCGTCGTCATGACGGAGTAATCCATTTTGAACGTTACGTCCGAGATATGCTCAGGGACCCGTTTTATCTCAACATGGAACGTAAATACATGTGGTTGTGGGTCTATTTGGCACATGCGTTGGTGATTACGGTTGCCGGGGCCATTACCGGAGCACTTTGGTTCGGCACGTTGGCTGGTGCAACTCAGCTTGCGGCCTCTTGGTTTGTGTGGACGGTGATCGTTCGAACCATCTTTACACTCCACGTGACTTGGGCCGTCAATTCAGCATGTCACATGTGGGGCTATCGAAACTATGAGACCAAGGACAACAGTCGCAACACTTGGTGGGTTGCTTACTTGACTTTTGGCGAAGGCTGGCACAACAATCACCATGCGGACCAGAAGAGTGCCATGCATGGACATCGCTGGTTCGAATTCGATCCATCTTGGTGGGCGATCAATTTGATGAAACGAGTCGGATTGGTTTCCGAAGTGGTCGGGCCCAAGGTAAGGCACGGCGGAAAATTAGACGAAGTGACCGGCT
>JANODQ010000275.1:0-3036 GCA_031412775.1 Pirellulaceae bacterium
CCGCGATTGACGATGTGAGTCACACAAGCCATGGTCTCGACATTATTGACAACGGTCGGTCGACGGAAAGCACCCTCCACAGCAGGAAACGGCGGCTTGATCCGGGGCCAAGCTCGCTTGCCTTCTAAACTTTCGATCAACCCGGTCTCTTCGCCGCAAATGTAAGCACAAGCACCACGATGCAAATGGATATCAAGGCTGTAATTACTTCCGAGGATGTTCTTTCCAAGAAGCCCGGCAGCATACATTTCATCAACCGCTTTTTGAAGCGTTCGATAGCAATGACCGTATTCGTACCTAAGATAAAAGTAGGCAGTCGTTGCACGTGTCGCGTAACAGCCAATCACAATTCCTTCGAGAACTTGATGGGGATCTTCCTCGATCAATATTCGATTATTAAAAGTGCCGGGTTCGCTTTCGTCACCGTTAATGCACATGTAGATCGGCCCGGTAATATTTTGGGGCAGAAATGACCACTTCATTCCGGTTGGAAATCCAGCGCCACCGCGTCCACGCAGCCCTGAGGCTTTCACGAGATCGATTACTTGAGCTTGGGTCATATCGAGTGCTTTACGCAACCCCGAGTACCCACCATCCGCTTTATACGAAGCAAGCGAAGCACTATCAGGCTTATTAATTCGTGCGAGCAATACGGGTTCAAACGAAGCGTTTGTCATAGCAACAATTCACCTTTCACGTGTTCTTCAACCGAATCGGCAGTCATTCGCAGCGACAGTTCATCGCCCAGCAACATGCACGGAGCACCATCACAAGCTCCCAGACATTCTGCTAACTCGAGCGTCACTTTGCCGTCGGCAGTTGTTTGTCCAGGCTGAATGCCCCATCGTTCACAAAGCTCAGCAAGTAGCTCTTCGCCACCACGAAGCATACAAGGAAGCGACCTGCAAATCCAAACTCGCTTTTCACCAGCCGGAGCATCCTCGGTACGAAAGTAACCATAAAACGAAAGCGTGTCGTTTATCTGCGATGGAGCCAACTCGAGCATATCGGCAATCTCTTCGATCGCTTTGTTCGATACGCAACGCTTTGCATCTTGCACCATGTGTAGTGCTGGCAACGTTATCGCCTGCTTCGTCGGATAGTGACCGAAGTGCTCGCGAATCTTCGCCTTCATGTCATCAGTGAGTTCACTCATCGATCCAACTCCGCTGCAATGATGTTGATACTTCCCAAAACCGCTACCACGTCGCTTAGCATGCAATTCCGAATTAACTTCGGAAATAGTGCGAAGTGCAGTAGGGAGGGTGGCCGAGTGCGTGCTCGATAGGCCCTGAAATTTCCATCTGAAACAATGTAATAACCAAGTTCGCCGTTGGGCGATTCCGTCGCTGCATAGAACGATTCAACAGGAACGTTCATCTGGCGATTCGGCATGATGTTTTCAAAGTGGTGGATCAATCCTTCGATACTTCGATACACTTCAGTTTTGTCTGGGACGCCGGTCTTGCCATGCTCTTCGTTGTAGATTGGACCAGATGGAAGATTTTCGATAGCTTGTTCGATGATCTTCAAGCTTTGTTCCATTTCCATCATTCGGACCTGGAAACGCGAGTAGCAATCACCCGCTTTTGCACAGCAAATGTCGAAGTCTAAATCGTTGTATGCCAAGTAGGGTTCGTCGATGCGAAGATCACGCGTAACGCCACTTGCTCGAGCTACTGGGCCTGTAGCACCACCGGCGATTGCATCCTCTTTCGACAGAATCCCGACGCCACGGGTCCGTTCAATGAAAATACGATTCTTCATGACCAAACCAGCGAAGTCAGCGTAAGCCTTCGGGAAGTTTTTGCAGAACTTCCGAACCATCGCGATCCAATCATCGGTGACGTCGTACAGGAGACCACCCACACGCGTGTAGGAGGTATGAAAGCGTTGCCCGGACGCTCGTTCGCAAATCTCGTAAATATACTCGCGTTCGTTAAACGCGTACATGAACGCCGTGGCTCCACCCAAATCCAACACGCAAGTTCCAGTGCAAAGCAAGTGATCATGGATCCGCATCAGCTCCGCAAATATCGTTCGGATGTATTTACATCTTGGAGTCAGCTCAATACCCATGAGCGCTTCTACCGAATGATGCCAAGCGATTTCATTGGCTAACGGTGAAATGTAGTTCATCCGATCAACGATCGTGACGTACTGATTGAAGTCGAGCGACTCACCAAGTTTCTCAAAACCACTGTGCAAGAAACCAATGTCTGGCTCTGCATCGACTACCGTCTCACCGTCCAATTGAAGGACAAGCCTGAGCGTTGTGTGCGTTGCTGGGTGCTGGGGACCGAAGTTGAGGGTCCACAAACCCTCTTTTTGATTTTCAAGTAATCCTGGTGAATCCAGAAGTTCTAAAGGCATTTTTTATATTTCCCGCAATCTTTTATCAGAATGCCACAACACTGCCGACAGACCGAAGTCGTAAAACTCACGTACAATTTCATTAGCTTTTTGAACGAGTAATAATTGGAAAGTTATGACGTTCGCCTCGACCCTGTTGCGGGTAGTCTTTTCGCAGAGGAAACGACACAAACTCGTCAGGCAACAACAACCGCTTAAAATTTGGATGCCCCTCGAAGACGATTCCGAACATGTCATAGGCTTCACGCTCGAGCCAATCTGCACCGAACCATACTTGAGTTGCTGAGGGAACAGTCAAATTGGGCTCGTTAAGATAGGTCTTCACGATGAGTCGAGTTCCCACGTCCACACTGAGCAGGCAGTAAACAAGCTCGAAGCGATCGACAGCTCCCTGCATCTCAAGAAGATCGACGCACGTCAAATCAATTAACTGATCAAACCTCGTAACGTCGCGACAAGCTTTCAGAAACGGCAAAATATGACTTGCTGGGACTACTACGCGTTCTTGCCCTTGGAAGGACGACCAAGTTTGTGCGACATCAGGCAACAAAGTTGGGTTTGTCTGGCTGGGTCAAGAACGGACGCTCGGGCGTCGATATCGAGGTTTCCGGAGACGTCGAGCGTATTGCGCAGTTTTGTCACGCGCTGGAATGCGACGTGCCG
>JANODQ010000276.1:0-3397 GCA_031412775.1 Pirellulaceae bacterium
GAGCGTTGCAACCTATTCCGCTCGCAACAATGACTGCCGCTCGCGAATATTGGGCTAGTAATCAAGCCTTGCCAGCAAGAAAAAAGGACCTCAATTTTCAATCGATGGGAGGATGGTCTTATCCAGGGGTAGGTAACGGCGAAACCATTACCGGGAGCATGACTTGCGCAGGGATCGCGTCGATGGTAATGACCGAAGATGCTCTCGATTCGTCTGACGTGAGGATCATCGACGGGAAAATTCAGTGCTGCGGCGAAGAAGTCAATCTGACTCCGGCTGAGATTGGTTTGCGATGGCTAGACATTAATGCATCGATTATGAATAATCCGAATGGTGGTTACCTGTTCTATTACTTGTACGCGCTCGAGCGAGTTGGAAGACTGACTGGGCAGCGCTTTTTCAATAACCACGATTGGTACCGCGAGGGTTGCGAAGTTATCCTTCAGCGACAAGTTCCAGCTAACGGATACTTTTCGAACGGTGGCGGCGAGAATGACCGGACCACCGACACGGCGCTCGCTTTGCTTTTTCTGTCTAAAGGAAAAAGACAGATTGTTCTTAGCCGTGTTGACCTGGGTGGCGATGCAAAGAATGACTCCTTTCATCGACGATCATTGCAACATCTTACCGGGCATATCGAGCAAGCTTGGAAGCGTGACCTAGCTTGGCAATCGCTCACTCTTGGAAATGCGACTGTCGAGCAGTTGTTGGACTCGCCCATTCTTTTCATGTCGGGATCGTCAGCATTTCAATTGCCTGACAAACAAAAGAAACTTTTGAAGGATTATATTGAACAAGGTGGTTTTGTCTTTGCGGAAGCCTCCAACGGAAACGGATGCGATGGGAAAGAGTTCGAACGCTCTTTTCGCGAGTTAATGGAAGAACTGTTTCAACGCCCGCTCGTTAAACTCCCTGTTTCACATCCAATCTGGTTCGCTGAAGCCTCCGTCGACATCGATAAGATGCCATCGGACTTTTGGCTCTATGGAATGGAGGCCTGCTGTAGAACAAGCGTTGTATTCAGTCCGATTAGTCTCTCTTGCCGATGGGAACTACTGCGCCCCTATGGTTTCCCGTCTCGGCTCCCTGAGAATGTGCTCGGAGAATGCCAACAGTCCACCTTGATTGGAGTCAACGTGGCGACCTATGCAACAGGACGCGAGTTGAAGCAGAAGCTAGACGCAGTCGACATCATCAAAGAAACTGCGACGACTTTCGAAAACCCGCGCGGAGTTACTCAAGTTCCACGCTTAGCTCACAACGGCGGGGCCGAGGATACTCCGCGAGCTGTTCCTCATTTGATGGATTTGCTTGTTCGCGAACTTCCCTCGCGAGTATCCAACGTTTCGCCGCTATTGCTACCCTCCTCGCAAGAACTCAGCCAACATTCAGTAGCCTATCTCTCTGGTCGCCGTTCGTTCCAGTGGAATGATGCGGAGCGAGTTGCTCTGCGCGAGTACTTTAAGAATGGCGGTATGGTGATCGGTGATGCTGTTTGCGGCAATGCAGATTTCGCTAAATCGGTTCGTGAAGAGATATCAGCAATCGTTCCCGAAGCAACTTGGAAAATGGTCGAGGCCAATCATCCGATGATGACCGATGAATATCAGGGATTCGATGTACGACGAGTCACAATCAATCGACCGACCGCAGAAGCTGGACAAGCAATTCAAATACAAAAATACGAAGGAACGCCCGTGATCGAAATGTTGGTTTGGGAAGGCCACCCAATTGTTGTCTTCTCCCCCTACGATTTAAGCTGTGCACTAGAGTCGCGTCAGTCCTCGCAGTGCCTAGGTTATCCGAGAGATGACGCGGCAAAGATCGCAATTAATATGGTTCTCTACGCGCTCATGCATGATCGCGAAGCAACGTCAGAATCGAAATAGTATACCCGCAACAGTAACAAAGAATGATTTTGAATGATCAGTGCCACCGGAGAATTAATTCAAGCGAAGCCTCTATACCTTCCTTTGAAAATCGGGGCACTCGAGATTGGCTTCCCTGTCGTGCAAGCCGCGTTAAGTGGTTACAGCGATTGGCCAATGCGATTGATCGCTCGCGAAATGGGTGCTTCGTACAGCTTATGCGAAGTGATGCTTGATCAGTTTTTGGTAGCATTAAAAGATCGAGAACGAACGCGTCACTTTTTGTTCAATACTCCCGAAGAGCAGCCCGTCGCAGGGCAATTAATGGGAGCCGAGCCGGAGCAGTTCGCGCTGGGTGCCAAGAAGCTTGCGGAAGCCGGATTTGCGGTGATCGATATCAACTTTGGGTGCCCCGTGAAAAAGGTCCTCGGAAGATGTCGCGGAGGTTTTCATCTCAGTCAACCGGCAGTTGCACTTGAGATCGTCAAGAGGACTCGTGATATCGTTCCCGAGCATATTCCAGTAACAATCAAAATGCGACGCGGAATTGATGATTCAGAGAAAAGCCGTGACGACTTTTATACAATCCTCGACGGAGCATTCAACTTGGGAATTGATGCAATAACCGTGCATGGACGAACTGTCGAACAGCGATACGTTGGTCCCAGTCGCTGGGAGTTCCTGAAACAAGTTAAACAGCACGTTGGCAACCGATGGATTCTAGGGAGTGGCGATTTGTTTTCCGCTCAAGATTGTCTCCGTATGATGCAAGAGACGGGAATCGACGGAGTAACAGTCGCGCGTGGTGCGATTGGGAATCCGTGGATCTTTCAGCAATGCCGAGCGATCTTTGCAGGTCAAGATTTGCCTGCTCCACCTAGCCTTTGGGAACAGCGCGAGACCATGAAGCGTCACTTCTTGCTTGCCGAACAAATCTATGGCGAAGAGCGTGCAAGCGTTCAAATGCGTAAGTTTGGTATTAAGTATTCCGCATCACATCCAGAACATTTGAGCGTCCGAGAGAGCTTTGTACGCGTCAAGTCGAGAGCCGAATGGATGACCAAACTAGACCAATGGTATCACAATGATCTGCCCGGTGTTTACCCAGACCCATCGTTGCACCGAAGCACAACCGAATGCGGCTGAAACCGGGAAGTCCTTCAATCGCACCTTAGTAATTAATTGCTGATTGAAGCCAAAGGGACGCACAGACGAAAATTCTTACCAACCCAAACTTGGACCGTAGAAATTCATCCATCGATAAGAAGGAACTGGCGGAGCGTTGAACATGAAGCCCGCGTTGACGGTAGGTCGCGCTGGTTGATGGCCTGCGTACATCTGTGCGATCTGTAACTCTGTTCGAGCCTCGCTTAACCGCCGATTTCTTTCCATGCGAAGTGCCCGATTAGCCGCTTCGATTTCAAGCCTGCTGCGTCGATACTCGTAGACACTGGAAGTATCTACCAGCGGCGTATGGACAACAACTGGTTGCGATGTAGCGATTGGTTCTGGAAGAGATTCTTCCTGTG
>JANODQ010000277.1:0-4257 GCA_031412775.1 Pirellulaceae bacterium
ATCGAATGTAATGCCCCTGAAAGTCCCTTGATCACCATGAAACAATTTCTCCAGAAAACGAAGACCAATAACAAAACGGTTGGTTTACGGACGACCGATAAACGCACACCGTGCAACATCGAAAGTACGCTGAAGAGAGAGTTAAACCGCTGATCGTTAACTATGCGTGAAGGGAGTGAGAAGATATAGCTAATATCGAGATTATCGCGGCGGCTCGACGAAAGAGGCGACGCGAGAAACAGCGGGTTTATGATTCGCTAACGACCAACAGTGGAACAGTCCGACTTCAAATCGATGTTGAAGCTAGAATCCGACTGAGTAATCTCAATCTCTATCTTGCTGTTATTCCCGTAACATTTTGGTACCGCTACGCTGGCGGTTTGAGACGCTGCGCTCGGCGTGCTTTGATCATCGTCTGCATCAGAGGATTCCTCGCCTACTCTATTTCCAAATAGAAAAACCACTCGCTTCCTGCCAGGAATTACACCCGCGGTTTCGGAGTCGAACATCAACGAGTAACGACCACTAGCATCAGTAACGCCATACGAAAATGTCGCATCCTCAGGCGATATAAATCGGACTTTCGTGTTAGCCAGCGGTGCACCATCGACTGTGATTATCCCTGAAACTTGAACCAATCCCAAATCTGCATAATTGGGAACGGAGCCAGAAGAACATCCGGAAACACATGTCGCTAAGGAAACCAAAACGACGAATAAGATTGGTGATCGCGAAAGCTCCAAGAGTCTTTTTCGAAAAAAGTTCGATAGACAAATTACGCCACTGGCATCAACCATCATTTCTGGTTCTTTCATATAAAAACGTGCACCCGAGCCGAAGTCTGCTAGCCGGAAAGATGTTCTCAAAAATCGGTTTGCAGAGGATGACCGCGAGATGAATAGAACTTGCTGCTCCCGCAGCAAGAGGCAAATCCGGCTTGCTAGTTATACGGAAGATCTAGGTCTTCAATTCCGTTTCGGGAACCAACCGCCCGCGTGATCTCGGTTTCAGTATTGTCCGAGATAAATGCAACGGAACCGTCCGCCTTACCAACCATTACACCTCCAAAGTGGTAGCTCCCAAAAGCAACTTCCATGAGATAGCCACTTGTTGCTGGCTTGAGAACTTGGATATTCACCTGAGGCCAAAAACTCCCTACCGATTCAGTAAATTCACTTCCAGCCGTACTTCCGTCACAGCGGCACCCCTGAACCTGTGGACCCCCAATCCCCCAAAAATCCATACCTTGATCATCTTTTGTAAATGCAGGATTAGTTCGAGACTCACCGATTAACACTGTTGCAGACAAACCATCTGTTATATCGCTGAACCTTATCCGGCTACAACCAAACATGACCCCATTCAAATCTGGATCTTCAAAGGATTTAGTACGGCCAATCGGGCGTGTCGACGAAACATCCGACGTAACCTCGTTACCGCCATTCGCTCGGTAAGACACAGGCGCACGACGCTCGATGCGATTGTATTCTCGTGCTTGACGATCTATACCGCTTGGGCAGCGAAGAATCGGAAAAATGGTCTGGCATGCCTTGTAGTTTGTAGGAGTTCGAGGAATCGTTTCATTTGGTTCCAAAGCCCATCGCATGCTGCTTGTAAAAACCAAAGAATTGTAAATTGCAGCTTGCTCAATTTGTGGAAGTATCGCGGCCGTCCAAAATGCCCCGTGAATGGTCCAACCAGGAGGAATCTCCTTAAAAGCACTCTCGTAATTCATGATGGCAAGTGACAGTTGTCGCACATTACTGCTACAACTCATCCGCCGAGCAGCCTCTCGCGCCTGCTGGATCGCTGGCAATAGCAAGCCAGCGAGAATTCCAATAATTGCAATTACAACCAGCAACTCGACCAACGTAAATGCATTCCGACTTCTTATCATGCGATTATGTTATTTGGATTGTGGATAGATCCATGAAAAATCTGACTGCAACGCAAATCACGACGCTTCCGTCATGAATTTAGAAATAACATAACGAATCGACTCGAAATTCAATAAAGAATGCGCATAGGTTCGGTTAAGATCGCGAGAAGAGTTTAGCTTCGACGGACAGCGTTTGGCGATTGCCCCAAAACTCCCCCTGAGAAATCAGCTTCCATAGATATTCGAAGGTCCCAACATTCGACTCTTGCATGGAGCTTCAGAAGCCGAGCGTGCCGGCCTTACAAGATCCAACTCAGAGGTGAGTTGATGGCGTAAATCACAGACTCCGATTTCACCAAAAACTCCAAGACAGCATCCGAACGCCTCGGACTCAGGTAAAACGAACTTCGAATCAAACCATTTCAGATGTTTGACGAAACAACCGGCAACTCAATTCAGATTTCATTAAGGTAAGTCGATAGCGACTATCACGTCTGGAGTGTTTGGGTTGCGACGGTATGACACCGTTTAGCGAGCGTTAGGTGCGTCAGATTGCCCGATGATTACTCGCGATTGAACAGGAGGCGCAACTTGCTGAGCTTCATTTCTCGCGCGGCGCAGTGCGGCTTCGATTGAGATGTTAACAAACTTCTGCTTTATATCAGGCGCGACTTTCGTCATTCGCCGTGTGAGCTGGTCTACTCCTTGCGGATTGCGTTCTGCAGCGATCGATAACTGCGAAATGAAACGCAGTGTCTCTGAGTAGTTGTAATCAGCACTCCGAACAACCAGAGGGCTCAGCGTCTTTGCAACCAGATCGGCGCCTATGTTATCAAGCTTCAGAAAGACATCCATTTGCGCAGTCACTTGTGGCTGCCCATCAGGATTGGACGAAGACTTGCTATGAATCACAACTACCGTGCGACCTTCAAGCTTGCGCCCGGTGAGTGTTCCCTCGTAATCGCCCGTGCCGTAGTAAATGTGGAGCGTGTCACTTCCGTAGACGAGCTCCGCTTTGCAATCCGTTCCTGCGGCATCGTTCCCTTTGAATAGGTAAGGACCCAGTCGCTGTACAGTGACCTTGGTCATTCCCATCAAGTCCCAGATCTCAACCAACACCTCGGGATAGCGCACCAAAAACTGAAACAGATCGTCATCGCAGAGAATTGTTTGAGTCGGCATCCGACGAAATATCGTTGGCGAATCGAGCACGGGCTTGAGCTTTTTAACCGCTTCCGGCGTAAGTACTTGCAAGGGAATTTCACGAAGAGCGGTCTGCTTGGCCTCGCGTGTGGATAGTCCTTCGGGGATGATAAAATCTTCGGCGAGTACGCAGGTTGCGTTCGACAGAATCGCAACTAGAAAAAGAAAGAGTGTGCTTGCGACCAATGTTGCCAATCGTGTCTTATCGCTGGCTGATGGACATGCATTTTCCACTGAGCCGTAAACGCTAGCCTCGGGTGCTAACGCTACTGACGTAGTTGCGCGGTCACCCGTGGCTAGCGCCATTGGCTCAATATTCGTCACGCGAGTCTGAATTTCTCCGGCTCGTCGTTGATGTCCACGACGATTTATTGAGAGAACTTCAGACATAGATGACTCGGCTTTTGTGAGACAAGTTAAGCACGGGATTGAAAGCAGCAATTGCTAGCAATCCTTTACTCGAAAACTTCAAATTAAATCTCTTGCAAATTATCGCCAGTCAACGACCTTACGATCGTCAATCTAACGAAAAGATCGATCACGAAAAATATTTCGGCAGTTGTAGATTGCTTCGCTGAGGAGAATTTGAAGGAAGTAGCAAGAACATTGCCAAGTTGGCCTTGAGAAAAAATCAAAATTTCTCCATTCTCCGCGACGAGTCGCGATTCTTTTGGGCTGAGAGCTTCGAAATGTCGCAGTCAAATGCTTGAGAAGCAAGTTTCATAGCGATTTGCATACGTGATAGTTGCACACTTCGTTTTTTGGTTGAATGAACATTCCATAGATGCAAAAGCAGAACACACCAATGATTGATGCGGATTGGTTATTAGGACCAATGCCACCAAGTAGAAGCTCGCTTCTACTTCGGATCCGGCAGCGCGTCGTTGCGGTGTTCACTGTGTGTTTGGTTTGTGTTCTTTTTGTTTTGGTCATCCCCTCGGCAAGTCGCTGGTGGGTTCGAGACCAACTACTTCAGCAGTTTCATTCTGAGGGCAATTCATCAGAACAAGAACTGGCTATTATTTCGCTCGCGGAGATGCTTCCGGAGAGTTCGCATCAGTTAGTAGAAGCACTGATATGTGCTAATCCAAAAGCTTCCCAAGTCGCTTATCAAGCCTTGGAAACTTATGCCCAATATCTGCTAGCTGAACAAAACGAAGATCGCAAAAGTAGCG
>JANODQ010000278.1:0-10921 GCA_031412775.1 Pirellulaceae bacterium
ACTCCGACAACAAGGACACTATCAAATAAGGCACATGTCAGAACCAACATTCATGACAACGGAATGACGTTTATGCTGGCCTGATTTAAACGTTGTAATTCAAAGTCCGAAGACACTCGCTTCCGATCGCTTTATGTAATAGGTTGCGATCCAGAAACCAGCAACAAGGGCTGGTCGGCTAAGTGCTTGTCGCTTTAGCCGGAAGCTAATTGTAACTATAAACGAACCGCGATGTTGCGGCTCAGTGGGAGTCTCAGAATCAAGCGATCTTTTGTCAAGATGAACCAGATTCCAAGGAAAGCTAGCTCTAACACCGCCACAAACAACCAGCCCACGACCAACCAACTCCGAACCCAACCATGATGTTTTGCTTGCCGGGCACGAGCTCCCCGGAGTCTCGCATATCGTGAATCAGTATTGGAAGCGTTGACGAGACCGTATTCCCACAATTTCGAAGTCGGATCGGGAGGCGATCGTCAGATACCCCCAAAGCGATACGGAGTTGGCTGAGCATTTTGTCGGTCGCTTGATGCATCAGGAAAAAATCGATCTGGTCGATGGTCATGTTCGCATCGGAGAGCATTTCGCGGACAAGCTGCGGAACGGCGGTGACGGTGAAGCTGATCAAGCTGGGGCCGTCCATGTAAAGCCGACTTTTCCAACGCTTGCGGTGACGAGGCTTGATTGCTTGGCTGGGCTCCCTTGCGCCGCCATCGGCCACGAGAAGTGTGTCTGCTCCAGAACCATCCGTTCCAAAACGGAAGTCGGTCAATGTTGGGGTATCACCCGCATCGATCAAGGTCGCTGCTGCGGCATCGCCAAAGATAGTACGCAAGGAACGATCCTCGGCGTCGATATATTTAGAATAGGTTTCGGCTGTTAACAATAAAATCCGTTTGACTTGCCCACTGCAGATCAATCCCTCTGCAAGTGAAAGCCCATAAACGAATCCGGAACAACCTAGATTGAAATCGATCGCACCAGAACGTGTTGGGATATTGAGTCGATGTTGGAGAAGGCATGCCGTCGTGGGCAGCGGATAGTCCGGCGTTTGCGTACAGAGCATGATGTAATCAATCGATGCCGGATCGATCGAGTGGGCATGAAATAGCTTCGTCGCTGCGTGGTATGCCAGATCCGAGGCGGTCTCACCAGGCTCGGCGATATGTCGCTGAGTAATACCTGTCTTTTCCTCGATAAGTGGGATATCCCAATCGGGGAAAGCGGCATGAAGTTCGAGGTTCGTTTCCAATCGTGATGGATAGTGAACCGCGATCGGACCTATCTGAGCGTGTGGCACGGAGAATACTTCCTGTATTAACTAGTCGCTGGTAAACGGATCCTAACGCCAGATTTTCGTGGACAATGAGTGAAGCAAGTCCGCTGCATGCTGGATCTCAGCTTTTTGCCGAACCGGGTCTTGAGGTATCTCCCGCTCGATTGTCAGCGGGCCTCGGTAGCCGATCTCCTTGAGCTTATTCAAGTATGCTTCGATTCCAACGTCCCCTTCTCCCAGCGGTACTTCACGCCCCCAAGTCACACCGGGCTGGTTACTCCAAAGTCCATCCTTGCAATGCACGCTTCGGACATAATCGCCGATGACATCCAAGGCTTCG
The DNA here is from genome assembly GCA_031412775.1 of Pirellulaceae bacterium. Lineage (GTDB taxonomy): Bacteria > Planctomycetota > Planctomycetia > Pirellulales > Pirellulaceae > JAIYDQ01. The sequence continues at coordinate 1,617 of JANODQ010000278.1, forward strand.
ATCGGATTACCCATGCCGTAAAGAATCATGTTGGCAGGATCAAAATTGATGAACAGATTAGGACGTTGCGTATCGACAATAAAGTTGCGAAGTGCTTCCGCTGTTTCTTGTCCAGTTTCCAAGTGTAGGGCCTGCTCGTTTGTCGCAGCATGATCGCAGAGCTGCCGTGTGACATTGATAATCTCCAGATAGTCTTTGCAGTGTCGATCGTGAGGTACTACACCCAAGTGTAGCCCGACGACATTACAACCTAAGAGCCTTGCGAAGTCTGAGATTTCTCGCATCTCTTTGAGTCTTGACACTCGTGTTTCCGCAGGCACCAATCCTACCGTTCGTTCTACGGTGGGAATGTCTTCGTAACTTTCGCCTTCGAAGCCTCCGAAGACACAAGTCAGTTTTATCCCGAGTTCGTCTAACGACTGAATGAACTTTTCGGCGAGTGCCGGTGAACGTCCTTCGCGCATCGGAGCATGTAGCTGGATGGTCGGGATCTTCAATTCGCTTGCGACCTCTAAGCTTACACCTAAACCTGCATCGATGCTGGTAAAGACGCCTATTGGCCAAACATCTTTCTCTAACATATCCGAATGTCTTCCGTTCTTACTTCTTACTTAAATAGTGATATAAACCACAAATCGCTACATGGGTCCCGATAACCGGTCTCTACAACTGGCCAATTCAAAAATCTTCGCACCATCAACATCAAATGGAGGTGAATACTTTAACTTGCCGCAGCATAATTCTTCGGCTCTTCTTTCGCCTGCGACCTAGGCTTGGATCGATTTCTACCGAAACCGCGAACGACTTCCAATGCAATGCAATCATCCAAGTTAGGCCTATATACCGTCAACAGTGCACACGGAATGAACCAAGCCATATACAATCCACCGCCGTAGGCATAGCAAAACTGTGCGGCTGTCATCAAAGCGGCTGTACAACTTAAAAGCGTCGCAAGGCTCTTCTGAGCCGGCCACATGATAAACGAAAAACTGATTAATACGAAAGCGACCATAACCGGAATTCTGAAGTAAGGATGCCAACCCAATCCCCATATTCCATCCAAGTCCTTCAATGCGAACGGGATTGTACCGAACATCTGACCAAGCCTGTCAGCAAAACCGGTCGCCATCGATGCACTGGTCGTCACCAAACCCAACGCAATCACTAGAGCAATGATCGATCCTAAAAAGCCGCTCGTAAATCGATACGCGCCACGTTGCCAATAAAAACTAATCCAAAGCGGAAAAAGAAAGAACGGATAAAAAACTAATCCAGAAGCTAATCCCAACATGATCCCGGATGCGATCGGTTGTCTATACAGAGCGATAGCCACCGCAATCAGCGCCCCAGGGATCAAATGATCGACTCGACCTGTCATTTGTGCTGTATATGGCAGAAGCAAAAACAAAGTTGCCACCCCTACACCAGTCTTAAAATTATCAAAATGCCAGTAGCCAACGGCCACAATTGCGAGAACCAAAACTAGGTTCGCTATGATGAGAAAAATACGCGAAAGCCGGACGCGTTTGGGCGATGGTATGGTGATCGAACTGGCTGCGGACTGGACGACAATATCCTTCGAGGCACTCTTCGATATGGCGGCGATCTCTGCATCGCTATGAACTTCGTCGGCTGGAGCTTGCGTCTTATCGCTCGAACCAACCATTCCCATGAGGATCGATCGTTTGGCAATCGCTTCCGGATCGGGAGCTGTTTGGATGTCTGGTAAAAGCTTCAAAAGCTCGTAACCAGGACCTGGCTTACCGCCCGAACCACTCTCCAGGACTGGCGGGCTGTTGACGACATTGGCCATCAAAAATAGGAATAGCGATACGCCGATAAACATAATGCCCCCGCTGCTCAAATTCGGTTCCAGCAAAGGCCGCCGAACCATGGTTGTATCCAGAAGCAGGCGAATTAACCAAAGCCCGCAAATGGTGAGCAGCCACGCAAACCCCCAGAATTGGAGCTTTGTCGGATCGATTTTCGAATCAGCCGTTTTATCCGGCGGATTATCCGACTGGCGAAAGGGTGCAGCTTCAGGGTTTTCTACTGGTGCCAGCGTGCCATTGGCAGCTTTGACGGCCCCGGTGGAATTCGACTGAAGGCTTTCCTGGCTACGAGACTTGCGACCCTCGTAAACCATCATCAGGCCCGGCGTCAGCAGCAGAATTAGAAAAATGTCGAGATTTCGTATGCTCCATAACCGATGGAACATGAAGAAGATCGCAATGATCAAAAACGACGACATGAAAACCCATGTCGCTGGCTCTGGTCTTTGATAGTAAAAAAGAAACTGGCCCATCCCAGCTCCCCCGCGATCCTTCGAACAATGAAATCAACTTACGTCGAGACGGAAATCATAAGCTAGCGCATAGTTTGTGGATAGGTAGGTAGCAAGGCAGGTCCGGCTGGCCACACTTCACGATCCGGGAGGGGCTGGCCCAATGGCACTCACTTTGTAGTTGCTAAATCAAAATCAATGTCGAATATCGAACAAGGAATGTCGGATTCAGAACGAAATCATCCATTACTTCGTAATTCAACATTCCTTGTTCGGCGTCTGATATTCAATAGGCAAAGAAAATGAGTGCCATTTTGGAGTGGCCGCCGTAGGTATAATATGATGCGTCGAAACAATCCGACGACCCATCCGGCGGAAGGTACGTACCGCTTGCCGAGAGGATCGTCGCACACAAAGCGGAGCGATAGTGGCAAACATTCCACCAGTACAAAAACCTAAAAGCATCGGCGACCTGCTCCGCGAGTTTCGTGAACATCGAGACAACATGGAGCAAGAGCTAGGGAAAGCGATTATCGGGCAAACCGAAGTCATTGAGCAACTCTTTGCGGCGGTCTTTACTCGTGGGCACTGCTTGCTCGAGGGGGTGCCGGGCCTTGCGAAAACGCTCATGGTCAGCAGCCTCGCCAAGATTCTTGATGTCGGATTCAAGCGAATTCAGTTCACTCCCGACCTGATGCCCTCGGACATCACCGGAACAAACGTCCTCGACGAAAATGACGCAGGAAAAAGGGAATTTCGATTTGTCGAAGGACCTATCTTCACGAACATTCTGTTGGCCGACGAGATCAATAGAACGCCTCCCAAGACGCAAGCCGCCCTTCTTCAAGCAATGCAGGAACGCGAAGTTACCGTCGGAAGTACTACTTATTCGCTTCCCGATCCATTTTTTACGATCGCTACTCAAAATCCCATTGAACAAGAGGGGACCTACCCGCTTCCGGAAGCTCAACTGGATCGATTTATGTTCAACATCAAAATCGGATATCCAACCGCGTCCGAAGAGGAACAGATACTGCTGGCAACCACTAAAAACGAACGACCAGAAATCAACCGCGTTCTCTCCGCACGAGCCATCCTCAATATCCAGAAACTGGTAACCAGCGTGGCGGTAAGTGAATACGTCGTGAAGTATGTCGCATCGCTTGTCCGAGCGACACGTCCCACCGACGATAAATCTCCTGCTTTCGTTAAAGAGCTACTCGATTGGGGAGCCGGTCCGAGGGCTGGTCAATTCCTGATTCAGGCCGGTAAAGCAATGGCTGCGATGGACGGACGATTCAGCGTTGCGATCGAAGATGTTCGCAAAATAGCCGTTCCCGTATTACGGCATCGCCTGAGTGCAAACTTCCAAGCACAATCAGAAGGAATGACCACCGACAAAATCATTCTACGTTTGTTAAAGGAAGTGAAAGAACCAGACGTGCCTAAATTCGTAAACGCTTCGGGTTAATTCGTTCCCAATTTATATAGCGTGATCAAGTAGCGTAATTATGTAGCCTTAACGGTTCGCTACACACGTGTGTTTTTTCTAACCGACCTTCACGAACCGTTTATTCGGTTGAATCCATTGGTTGAATATGGTTGCTGTTGAACAGTACTTGAAACCAGAACTTGCCTCGCAAATCAAACGGCTTGATTTGCGAGCCAAGATGATCGTGCGAGGTTTCTTGCAGGGACTTCATGCTAGCCCGCTCCATGGGTTTTCAGTCCAGTTCTCCGAGCACCGTCGTTACACAGTGGGCGATGATCCCAAGAATATTGATTGGCTTGCTTACGCAAAGACCGATCGATACTACATCAAAAAGTTCGAGGCGGAGACGAATCTTGCGGGCTACATCGTGATGGACCTGAGCCAGTCGATGGACTACACGTATCGTCAACAGCTCACCAAGTTTGATTACTCGATTTGTTTATCGGCAGCTCTTGCCTATCTCATGCTGATGCAGCAAGACTCGGTCGGGCTTGTGACGTTTGACAAGAAGATTCGATCCAGCGTTCCGCCGCGGTCACGACGTGGGCAACTGGCCACCATACTCAGCCAGATGACGAAGCTGCACGTAAACTCGAGTGGCGAAACGGACCTTCACGCTTCCCTCTTTCAGCTCGCCTCGATGCTTCGACACCGCTCGTTGATCATGCTCTTTAGTGACTTGCTTGCAGATACAGCCCCAACGTTGCAAAGCCTTCGTATGTTGCGAGGCGGTGGTCATGATGTAATCGTATTTCATATACTCGACGAAGCGGAAGTTACTTTTCCATTCACTGGTGTGGTACAGTTAAACGATCCTGAAAGTCGGCAAAAGTTAACCGTCAACGCCGACGAAATTGGAGATGACTACCGTAAAAAAATTCAAGCGTTTCGAAGTGAACTGGAAACTGGTTGTATGCAAAGCCGGATAGACTATGTGCCTCTTCATACGGCCATGCCCTATGACAAAGCGTTGATGGAGTATTTGCTGAGCAGGCGTTCTCGTTTCTAAGAGCGGTCGGATGAACTTCGTACACGTATCGCTTCTGGCTGGGATCTCTGTCGCTAGTATTCCATTGCTGTTGCATCTTTTGGGACGCAAAGACCCCAAGCCGATTCTATTTCCGGCCCTACGTTTCGTTCGTCAAACCGCAGTTCAATCTCAACGCGGGTGGACTGTGAAGCGTTGGTTGTTGTTGCTGCTTCGAATGGTGATGATCGCTCTGGCCGCTCTTGCGCTCGCATCTCCTCGAGTCCACAGCGGGATGCTGGCTACAACTGTCTCGCTTGGGATCGTCGCAACTCTCGCGGCACTAGCAACCGCAGTCGCAATCGTTTCATTCGCTTCGCAACATCCACGCGCTGTCAGGTTAAGCCTTGCAACATTAGCGGGGATACTCTGGGCGATCGTTGTGGCGTGGGGGATCTTGGCGACAGCCACCGGGGCAGCTGCTCCAACTCAAGCTTCCGTGGGGCCAATTGCGGCAGCCATCATCATCGATAATGGCCCGACGATGGACTACCGATTCGCTAACGAATCACGATTTGAAGCAGCCAAAGAAACTGCTCGCTGGTTGCTTGATCGTTTACCGGTGGATAGCCAAATCGCAATTTTGCATAACGCCCAATCGCAACGACTTACAGCCGGTCGAGCCACCGCCAATCGTCAACTGGACTCGATCAAAATTGTTGGCAAGACAGTCGATTTGCCCGCAAGAATCCGTTCGGCAATCGAACTGGTACGCGCTTCGAAACTCAATCGACGCGAGGTATACGTTATCACTGATTTTTCGGTAAACGCTTGGCAAAGCGGCGTCGACAGTTCAAGCAACGAACTTGAAAACGCCGTCACATCCGAAGTGAAAAAGATCGACGCGCAACCGTCGCTCGGCAGCGGTCTGGCCGCGATGCTTGCTCCCAATTCAACCACCAGCGATCCCGTGTTGCTTCAAGTGATCGACGTTGGTGTTGTCAAACGCGAGAATTGGTCTTTGACAGACCTCTCGCTCAGTCAGCAAAGCGTCACGCCTGGAAGTTCAGTGAATGTTTCTGCAATCATACGATCTGCAAATGGTTCACCTGAAACGCAACTCAATGCCGAACTTTGGATCGAAGAACGTGACATTGCTTTACCAATTCTCCGAGATGGAAAATTAGTGACTCCCAAGTCCACTCTGCGAGAACGAAAGACAATCGACGTCGCGGGAGGTGGTACCGCTCGCGTCGACTTTGCGATTCGCGACATACCGGCTGGTACTACTAACGGATCGCTACGAATTGCTAGGCCAGATCCACTTGCGATCGATAGCGAGCTCGCCTTTTCAATCGATGGCCAAGCTTCCGGAAAAGTTTTGATTGTTTCTCCAGTAAGCGTTGCAAGCGGATCTGCTAACAACGACGAAGGAAGGCTTGTCGCTCTCGCAATAGACCCAACACTCACAGAAACCGTTTTGGTCTCCTATGAACAATTAGCGAAAGTCGAATGGCGTACATATTCCAGCGTGATACTCGTGGACCCGCCTGAGTTACCTGGTGCCGTCGTTGACGATATTCATAAGGCAATTCAAAACGGAACGGGGGCGATGCTGATCATGGGGCCGAGTATCACTTCGCCAGACGTTTGGAACGACTCGCCGATAAATCGTTTGCTTCCCGGTAAAGTCGCTGTTCAGTGGCGACGCCCTGTTAGCGATTCAAGTTATTATTTTTCAAGCCTCATTACCAATCATCCTCTCTGGAGTGTTTTCGATTCGGCAGTCACAGCAATTCCATGGAATCGATTCCCCGTTTATCGCTACTGGGTCCTTGATCCGCTTCAGCCACAAGCCATGACTCTTGCGAAGTTTTCAGGAAGCAATCACCCGGCAATCACCGAGCATTCGATCGGAAAAGGCAGAGTTCTTGTTGTCACGACACCGTTGACTCAGACAGAGTCACTGAACGTATCGCTATGGAATCGATTAATGGCAGCCGACGACGCATGGCCAACCATTGGTTTGATTTATGGTGCAGCTCGATATCTTGCCGCAGGTGACCAAATGCAACGAAACTTTGTCCTTGGGCAACCTGCAATTTTAAATAACCCGACTGAACAATATCCCGATCGATATGACTTGTTTACGCCAGATGGCCAAGTAATTCGGGTTCAGTCATCCGAAGATCGATTGCTTTTTCCTTATGCTGAACTTCCCGGAACGTATCGGTTAAAAGGAATGCAACCCGAGAAACCAGCACGACGAAGCTTTAGCTATTCACTAGATGATGAATCAGTCAACCTCGATCGTGTTACCACTGATCAGCTTAACGCGATTCTGGGTGCTGATAATTTTTCGATTGTTGCCAACCGCGAAGAGATTCAAAGCTCGCTCGGAGAAGCACGCTTCGGTCGTGACCTTACTCCGTTTCTTCTCGTGCTGATGGTCGCGATGATCATTGCTGAACAAGCGATGTCTTATCGCTTCTACTCGTCGAATCCCTCAGGAAGGTCTTCTGGTAACCTTTCCGGGAGTTCGGGGACGCAGTCATGATGGGATTACGATCAAGCTTCCTACCAAGCATATTTGAGCTGCTTGCTGTTCTTGATTGGGCTGTTGTTGACTGGACAGTCGAGCCGATGTTTGGAAGCTATGTCGCAACTGGTAGCTTGATCCTTGCGATGCTCGCTGCATGGTGGTTTATTGGTTCCGACCGAGTGCTGACGTTCAAACAGAAAGCAACACTCTCGCTTCTCCGACTCGCCATGATTACGATAGTCGGTTTTCTCTTACTCCGACCTGCATTAACGTTCACACGAACGAGTCAAACACCCCACTCGATAGCCGTACTTGTCGATACTTCTGCAAGCATGAACCTACCATCGGGCGTTGATAACAAGAGTCGTTGGGAGATTCAGAAACAAGCGGTCGACGCGATACAATCCGCATCACGCTCGCTGGGTGATGAAGTGAGCTGGGCTCTCTATGGCTACGATCGGCAGATGCTGCGTTTGAGCCCTCTATATTCGGAAGGTGGCGCTGCTGACGGCGGATTGATGGGAAGTGAAAGCACGTGGGCTGCGATGCCACGAAAGCCTGAAGGGACCGTAACCGACGTGGGACGCGGGTTGTCGCAAATCCTAGAAACTCCGTCCGACCCTCCCCTATTGTCCGTGATTTGGATGGGGGATGGAGCTCAAACGGTTCGCGCGGACACATCCAAAGCGCAGCAGGCGGTTCGCAGTCTCACGCAACTGGATATTCCTCTCTTCCTAGTCGGTATCGGGCCACGTAGTGGATCTGATATGACTCGTGATCAATCGATTGAAGGTGTCCCGGATCAGTTGGAAGCCTTTGCAAAAAATACTGTAGCAGTACGAGGCACGCTTCGTGCGACAGGGCTCCAGAATCGAGAACTGAAAATCGAAGCCCTCATGATTCCAAGTGGCTCCGGATCTGGCAAGAAGCCTACCGTACTCAATCAAGTAATCGTCGCAGCAACGAGTGCTGATCAAACCATTCCGTTCAGTTTACCAATCGTTGCACCGGAGAAAGGTCTCTACCAAGTTGTCATCAAAGCGGAAGGTGTCGAAGGGGAAGCGACCCTTTTAAATAATGAGCAAACCTGTTTTATCAACGTTCGTGATCAGGGTTCAAGGGTCTTATACTTGGAAGGGGCCCCGCGACAGGAGCAGCAGTTTATTCGGCGTGCACTTTCGGATAGCCCCGATTTAAAAATTGATTTTCTCTGGGCTCCCGAAGCGGCTCGAAAGCGTTGGCCGCTTCCGCTGGAGCCTCAGTTAACCGGCGATACTTATGATTGCGTGATCTTAGGCGATTTGGATTCAGATGCGTTGGGGCCTGAGAATTTGAGGCTGCTTGTGGAGCTCATTCAACGCGGTGCAGGCTTGATTACGTTGGGTGGGTTTCATGCTTACTCCAGCGGCGGGTACGCGGACACGAAGTTAGCCGAAGTTCTACCGGTCAAGCTGAATCCGGCATGGCGTCAAAAGTTCGGCCAACCCGACAATAAAGCTGGACAAATTGAAGGCCCGTTGCAACTGATTCCTCGGTCCGAACATCCGGTGGTGATGCTGGGTGATAATGCATTAAATCGATGGAAGGAGGTCAAGCCGTTGATTGGAGCAAATCGATGGAACGGGCTTGCAGAACGACCGGGCGTGCAATGGATCTCGCAAAGCCAAGCTGATGATCCGCTGATCGTGAGTGGAGAGTCCGGTAGTGGACGCGTTCTGTCGATCGCTTTTGACTCTTCTTATCTATGGTGGCGACAAGGCAAATCGGATGTGCATCGTCAGTTTTGGAGGCAAGCAGTCCTCTGGACCATGCGCCGCCGCCCTCCCATAGAAGGCCTCCAGATCGAGATGCCTCGACGTTCGTTTTCATTGGGCGATGCGACCGATTACTCGATCATTTGGACGCCCGGTGCCGATGGAAGAATCTTGCCCAAGGATGTTCAAGTTCGATGGAGTCGCGATGGACAGGACTTAGGCCCTCTGGTTCCCTCGAAGGATGGTGAGAATCGATTGGTTGGAAA
>JANODQ010000279.1:0-7171 GCA_031412775.1 Pirellulaceae bacterium
GCCGTGTCAAGTTCGGCAATGAGTTTTGTAATCTGTCGGTGCACTTCTGCTGAGCCTCTAACGACTAAAAGATTTCCATCTTCATCCACCGTTGTTTGATAGGACGATTCATCATTTGGTGGTTCGACAAATCCTTTTATCAGTTTGTCGACCCGCTCGGCTGTGGTGTTACGGATTCGATAAACAACAGTAGTCATTCCAAGTGAGACATCTAACTGCTTCATCAGATTAATTGCTCGATTGACCAAGTCCACGTTACCGGCTACGACGATGCGATTGCCAACTGGTGATGTGAAAAGTCTTACTCGGGAAGATTTGTTATCGCTCCCAGTTGTTGACGATTGAGTTGCAAGGATACCTTTGACTTGATCGCTAAGGCTTTGCGTTGTCTGATATTTTGCTTCATAGATCTTAAAGACCCCTTCACTCTCGGGGCCGTCGATAAGATCGAGCAAATCTGCAATCGTCTTGACACTCGAAGCGTAGTCCGTTACGACTATCGAGTTAGCACTTGGGACAGCGATGATTGATGCTTCGGGGCCACTTAAGAATGGTAGTAGCACTCCATTGAGTCCAGTTAGTTCAGCGACTTCGATCGTCTGCAACACGAAGACTTGCGTTATGACAGACGCGGGTCCTTTGCCGGCAAGTGTCTGAATGTTATTTCCCGGGACAGCGAATCGCTTCATGTCCTTGGCCTCGACAATACGTTTCCAGCCGGGCGTATCGGAATCAGCTAGAACCAAGCGTTCCGTTCGCAGCACACTTCCGAGCAACTGTGGTAATGAAGCGACCGGGATCTCTTCTGGAGTGCGGATCGTAATGGTTCTCGCAGCAATTTCGTTGCTATATTCAAACTTGATACCGATACGTTGCGAAATAAAGCCGACCAGTGCATCCAGTTTGACGCTGCCTTGAAGGGTCATCAATACCGTTCCCGGAGCAGGTTTTGAATTTGGCGCGGGTAGTGATTCTCTCGCATCCACTGTGTCGAATTGTGCTTGAGCAATAGGGCACTGCAAATCAAAGAACGAGCAGGCGACAAATCCTATAACGCCAAGCAGTCGAATGATCAGTGCCATAGGAAATTCCGTTGTCGCAACGGTACGTTTGCAATTGCGAAAAAAACAGGATGTGAACTTAGGAAAACCGGTTGATGCTGGGTAGCTTCAACAGAATCCTTGAGGCGTCATAGCAGAACCCTTCCGCAAGGGTCAATTCCATTCGAGTTCGCAAATGTTGTTGCCAAAACGGCATGGCGACGCTTTTACCCATTTCGACTCTCTTCCTGGACTTTAGCGAAACCACAAGAAAATCGAGGGATTGTTCGATTCCCGAACGTAGAACGGTCACATTTCCGACGATTGCCATACGTCAGTTAACTGGCCCTGGAAGTACTGGAAAGCACAAAAATGTGTACTCAAAAATTGGCATCTCGTCGATCTGTGAAGCATCCTTGTTTAAGGAAACTAGGCTAAGGATTGCCAGGTTGGATGCGTCGGGCAAGAATCAGACGCTTTCTTCCGCCACGAGACTCTCGAAGTTTCAGTGGCTGGGCACCACGGAAGTTCGAGGCCGTGAAAATCCTTTTGCCTCTACGAACAGTTTGTACCATTCAAAAAATTTTGGAGAGTTTTACATGCGTCGCTTTATTGCTATCGCCCTAGTTGCAGTCGCTTCGGTTGGTGTTTCGGCTTCCACCGCTTCGGCTGGTTTTGGATTGTTGCACCGCGGTGCTGGTTGTTGTGACACGGCTCCTGCCTGTGACGCAGCACCAAGCTGCGGATGCGAAGTTGCAGCACCAAGCTGCGGTTGCGAAGCTCCAGCTCCTAGCTGCTGTGCTCGCCCTCACTTGCTAAAGAGCTTCTTCGGAAAGCTTCACAGCAAGATTCACGCTCACGGCTGCTGTGAACCAGCTCCAAGCTGTGGTTGCGAAGCTCCTGTAGTTGAGTGCGCTGCACCAGCTCCTGTTTGCTGCGATGCTGCTCCAAGCTGCGGTTGCGAAACAGCAGCTCCTAGCTGTGGTTGCGAAGCTCCAGCTCCTTGCTGCAAGCCTCACGGTGCAAAGATCAAGGCATTGTTTTCCAGGATCAAGTGCCACATGAAGAGCAAGTGCCAACCAGTTTGCTGCGAAGCTCCAGCTCCAAGCTGCGGCTGCGAAGCTCCTGTTGCTGCTCCAAGCTGCGGATGCGGTGCTTAGTTAAAAGAGTCGACGTCGAGAAGAACATCTTGAGTTAAACCCTTAACAAAAAGGGATGGTTTGAGCAATCAAATCATCCCTTTTTTCGTTTGATCAGCGGCGAACGCCTCCAAATTTGGAGTGCTCCGTCTCGGCGGAGCTTTAAGACTTATCTTTCGGTGGTCAATCAAAAAAGTCTTCGCTAACCAAATGATTTAATTGTCACGCGAGACACTTGCTTTTCAACACATCGCTCGCCCGAAAGCTGTGACAAGTCACAGCACTCCAAATTTCGCTGGCTTACCAATCTTACACGCGATCGACACTCATCTAGAGCTTCTACCGTTGTAGACTACGAACCCTCGATCGCGAAAGTTTCTGAAAACGACTACTGCTTCTTCATACAGTAGACCATCTTGGATCGAGATCCCTCGCTTGATTAGCTCTTCTTTCCATTCGGGATGCATCGGGCCTTCATCAAATCCTGTAATAGTTTCGCAAGCGTCGTCGCTTCCGGCGATTACTAAAGATCGAATGCCGCTCCAGAGTGTTGCACCATAACACATTGCACACGGACGCCAGTTCACTACCAACTGTAACGCGGGTAACGAAATATTGCCCAAGTCCCATGTCTGAAGAATCTGTTGCGCCAACGATAGTGCAACCACCTCGGCGTGTGCCGACGAGACGTTCGAAGGGACGACACGATTGACACCGATCACAATTCGCTTACCGGTGTCCCGCTCAAACACTCCGGCAGCAAAAGGGCCACCGGTTTGATGGTCGATGTTCAACTGCGAAAAGCGAATTACCTCACGCATTTGGGATTCGACACTCGGAATGTGGGTGGGAAGTTCTGCTTGGGCAGCCACAGCCCACTCGGGCAGGTTGACGGTGAATTGGTTGGTGAATTGCATAAAATCTCTCAAAGGTTACTGGTCGCCGTGAACCTACCAAACACATGGACTGCACAAGCGATACCGTCAAAACGTCCTTACAGGCCCTACATCCCCCACCACCCTCAGGGAAAGACCTAGCGATCTAGAAAACGCCCCCTATTTTACTCAAGTTCCGCCTTCGAGTCTGCGGGTGGGGTATTTTCTCCCAGGCAGGTAAGACATACGGCTTACCAGGGTTGTTCCGATGCCGCAAAGATGAACTAGGTACTCGAAAGGGTTTGACGTGACAAAATTAGTAGAAAACAAAGAGAGCATAGTTTCGATCGATCGTCGTCGCGGAGCTCGCCGATTAGATGTTACGAAGCATGCTGTTGTTAAAAACACTGCTACGGTTGTAAAGCGAACCAAGGTCGAACGTCGTCGCCAAATCGATCCCACTACTTGCGAACGCGACTATAGCCAAGACGAATGCGAGTTCATGCAAGCCATGGAAACCTACAAGCGAAAAAACGGACGCATGTTCCCAACCTGTAGCGAGGTTCTCGAAGTCATCCGCAGCTTGGGTTACTCAAAACCCGTCTTCGATACAGTCATAGAAGTCGCAGATGATTCAGAGTAAGGAGATGCTCGTTGCTAGTTGCCAGCATATTCGAACTTGTGTTCGGGGGCAGCCCCCGGACGCTTGGTGTTTGTAGCAGTTTTTTTCGATATAAGGCTACTTCTTGATTTCCGGGTAGAAGACAGGACCGGGTAGGCTCATGGCGGTATCGTACAGCTTCTTGGCCTCGTCTTTGTTTCCTAAGTTCTGCTTAATTTTTGCGAGATAGAACGCCGCGTCGCGGCTTAGTTTTCCGTTCTGAACGGACGTGCCCAAACTCTTTTCGGCGGCGGCCAAATCACCTAAGCGAAACTGGATGTAACCTAAAGTTGCCCACGCATCAACCGTTCGAGGGTTATTGCGTGCATTCACTTCAGCGATTTGTAAAGCTCGTCCTCGAAGCGATTCTTGCTCACTTTCAATGAGAACCAACGCAAGATGATTCCCGATTGCAAACGAAGTGGAGTCCTGCTGATGAAGTCGCGATAGAATCTCTTGCGCATCTTTGAAGCGTTGCTCCATTCGAGCAACGATTGCTAATAAAAACTGACGCTCTGTTTCCGAGCCGCTGCTTTCGGTGATTTCATTTTCAAGAAACGGCTTCGCGTCGGCTGGTCGACTGCTCCAAATGAGAAACCTTGCGAAAGCAAGCTTAACGGGGATAAGCTCGCGTGGTGTTGCTCCCTTACTCGAAACTGCTTTTTGGAAGAACTCTTCTGCTTTAATGACATTGCCGTCCGCTTCGTAGAGGTTTGCAAGAGCGAATTCAGGAATCAGTGATCGCTTTTGCGAGTCTCGAAGCTTTTGAAAATAAGCAATCGACTGATCAATGTTTCCAAGCTTGTATTCGGTGCGTCCCAAGCCTTCCAAGATTTCACTCGGAACATCCTTTGCTTTGGACAGTTGCAGGTAAGCGTCGCGACCCGTTTTCCAGTCCTGTCGTCCTTCGCAGCTAATAGCTTTCAAAACAACCAAGCGATCTTTCACTTTTGCCGCAAAGCCGGGTGACCAATTGGCCGATGGAGCTAGCCGTTCGCCTGTGTTGCTTATGTTCCAAGCGTCAAACCATCTTCGTTCGCCGACTGCAATCTCGTTAAACAAGAGATATACATCTTGTCGACGTGGCTCTTGAGCAGCGAACTTTTCTAGTAAAGCGACTCCCTCTCGCGACATCCCTTGTGAGAAAAGCAGCTGTACAAGTAGGATCTCAGGATGGAATGTGTCGGCTGTCTTGCTAAGAGTGGCAAGCTGCGATCGAGCTGTTTCTAAATCTCCCGTTTGAATTGCTTCCGAAGCCGCCTTGACTGCATCATTAGCTGGGGGAGCCAAAGTGTATTGCTCGGTGATGACGGGGGCAGCAGCGGTCAAATCGACCTCTGCCCTTGCCACTCCAGATGAAAAAGACAAGCAGATGGCAATCGAACATGTAATCACAAATCGAAGCGTTAGTATGAGTCGGTGCATTTCAGTCATGTTTCAGATAAGTGAGCCGAATAAAAATCTGGGAGCTTAGATTGGTCCGCTGCGCGAACGTATTGTTACGAAAGAAAATCGTTAGTTGGAACGAGTTGCTATGGTTGGAACATCCTCGACAAGTCTGTTCGGTATGGAGCGCGGTTATGGCAGATGTCGCCAATTAGACTATTTCAGCAAAAAGATTCGGAAACCAAACGACGATCTTTCTAGATTATCAATGTTTCTATAGATCGCAATCGAAAACCTACTTTGAAATGGTTGGAATTGAGGTTTCATGGCGATTGAAGCGACTTTAACGGCAGAAAAATGACAATTCATCAAGTTCGCCGCATGCTGTCCAAGCCTTTGATTTGGGGTCTCGTGGACAAGAAACGAATTTGTGGGGCTTGGCACCGAAGGATCCGCGCGGTGAAATACGAAAGCGATGGTTCTTTCGATTCCATCGAGCAAGTATTAGTTATCTACCATGACAAAAAATCAGTCTGATACGTTCCCTCCTGAATCGGGTTCGGGGGCCTTCACCGGCGAGTCGGCGAACGCAAATTCTTCACCAGCGATTGAATCGCGTTCGTTGCACGGTACCCATGGCGATAGAACTCTGTTCACTCGCATCCGCGAGGCTACGGGGACTGTGTACGGTGACATTGGGACGTCGGTTCTCTACACGGTGATGGAGATCACACGAGAAACGATAAGGCTCAAAAATCATGGTCAATCTCACGAGCAAGTCGCTGCAATCATCGAATTAGGTGGCCCTAATCTTGTCGCAACGAGTGATCTTCTCGGTGGCTTGAGCCTTATCTTCTGGGCCTTGATCTTGCTAACGGTGAAGTATGACTTACTGATCATGCGAGCTGATGATCGAGGTGGTGGTGGAACTTTTGCGTTATGGGGATTGCTCAATGGATACACCGGGAAAGTATTCGGTGTTACTTTCCTTGGTTACATGGTGGCTGCGGCGGCTGCGTTGCTAGCGGCAGATGGAATCATCACGCCTCCAATCAGTATGTTAGGTGCCTTCGAACCGCTCGGGGAAACTTGGTCGATCGTAATGACCGTTGCATGTTTGTTCGGACTCTTCAAAGCTCAATGGCGAGGCACAAGCCAAGTCGGTGGATTGTTTGGTTGGTTCATGATGTTAGTTTGGTTCCCTTGGATTGCTTTGAAGGGATTACCCTGGGTTGTTGGTCACCCTGAAGTTTTCTATGCGGTTAATCCCATCGTTGGTTTGCATTTCTTGTATAGCTTTCCAAGCATCGGGGCGTTCGTTGTGATGGGCGTTGTCGTACTTGCTATCACTGGTGGTGAAGCCAAGTACGCTGACATTGGGCACTTTTCCAAGTCGTGCAATTTTGCTGTCCCGCCAGGAACGAGCGTTGCTCCGATAGACTCTGGACGTCGGCCGATTACGATCGCTTGGTTCTCCTTTGTCTTGCCTTGCCTGTTGGTTAATTATGCAGGGCAAGTTGGCTATATGATTGGCAATGGCGTTCCCCCTCGAGCAAACTCCTTCTATGCGCTGACACCACAGACTGGGTTTGAAACACTGGATAATGGAATTCTGGGTGTTGATCTATTTATCTCTGCGATTGCAGCATTCATCGCATCTCAAGCTCTGATCACGGGACTTTTCTCGATAACCAAGCAAGCAATTGCACTAGGCTTTATGCCACGTTTCGATGTGAAGTACACCAGCCGCGAAGCAGAAGGCCAAGTCTACATTCCAGCAGTCAATTGGAGTATGTTTGTCGGCTGTATTGTTATAACCCTGATGTTCCGTAACGCGGGAAATCTAGCGGCAGCTTATGGTATTGCCGTGACGGGAACGATGGGAATCACCACTTTGATCTTTGGTTTTGTTGCCTATTACAGATGGCAATGGCCGCTATGGCTTGCGTACGCAGTCTGCATTCCGATCTTAGTAGTCGATGGTGTTTTCTTCGGAAGCAACCTCCTAAAGATCGGCAGCGGTGGTTACTTCCCGGTGCTTGTGGCAGGCTTTCTTCTGTTGATTATGTT
>JANODQ010000280.1:0-2144 GCA_031412775.1 Pirellulaceae bacterium
GTCAAGTCGACGGTACGTAGACCCGCTGACGTGGCAGACGAGGAAATAGGATTGCTGGGCAATCCTTCGAATCCATTGCGATCGACGAACACAACACGGTATTGGAACGACTGTCCAATCGGTAAGTTTCCGCCAGCAAGCAAGTTGATCTGCGTGGAAGCAAGACTTGGACGAACTGTTTCCAAGACTCCACCGCCAGGCGTTCCGTTGATGATCAAGTTTTCGCCGAAAACATAAACAATGTCGGTGTCATCAAAGCGAGCCGAGGTTTCCAGCGTCTCAAGTTGCTGCCCAGCGAGCGTATCGATTCGAACGAAAAGTCCATTGACCGAACTATCGGTGATGCGATTACCCTGTATGACAGGGCCAACACGGCTGTAGTCAGGAGTAAATGGAGCGCTGAATTGGTATCGCGAATCGGTAAAAAGTGTCTCTTCAAAACTTGATGGGTCTGCCGAGATCCCCGCATCTGAACTTTGAGTAATTCTGTTATTGAGAAGAGTTGGCCGAGCAGAGTTCAGGTGTATTGGGCTAATAACTCGCGATTGTGTGCCTTGTCCAACAGAGCCACCACCGAAACGAATATCCGCATACGCAATGTGATTCAGGAAAATACCAGCAAGTTCTGGATCACTACGTCCTTGATCTCGCGCTACGTCATTGCGGATTTCGATACCGCCCCAATTACCTCTTTGAGGAGTGGTTCGCAGTGTATTAGTGTCTCGACCTAAAGATTCATCCAAGTACGACGTGAAGAACACACTTTGTGTCGGTGTACCTAATACCTGAATCGAAGCGCCTCCACGATCAGTTGACGAATCGTCGCTCCCTACCAAGATATGACTCGAGATGAGTTTGAAGATCGCCCCCGCGTCAATCATCAGACTCACGCCTTTGGGAACGCTAAAGTCGCGCCCGTCTGATAGTACGCCAATACCAGGACCACCGTCACCGATTTCGTACGCTAAGTTGTCATCCGTGGTCAACAAATTGCGATCCAGGCCAGCCGATCCGACAACTCGGATGATATCTCCTAACCGGTCACTGTTCGCTACCTGGGCGGCAGCAACTGCAGAGGATATCGTTCTGAATGGGTTAGACAATGAACCATTTTGCGGCAGACCCGCTGGACTGTCCTTATCTACAAAAATAGTACGTGGGTTCCCAGCGACAGAGCTTATGTCACCATTTGGCGTAGCTACGCGGAACCAATAGTTAAAGTCGCCGCCAGAAATCCCGTTACCATCACCATCGAGAGGCGTTCCAGATAAATCGCTGAGCGTTGCACTCGATTGAGGCTGGTAATCGAATCGCAATTGGTATCGACCGTCGCTTCGTCCGCCACTTCCCGAGCCACTGATGCGTGGGTCATTATCTTGGTTACCACTTGCAGTAACAGCGATGAAGAACTCAACATTCGCTTCACCAACCAGTTCCATACGAATCAAAGAGTCACTGCTGAAGTAATCATCATTTGACGAAACAACCTGAACCAATCCGGTGACCGTATTGCGTTTATAAAGTTTCAAGTGCGTATCAAGGCTACTCGAATCGGCCATGCGTTCGGCGAACGCTTCTGCAACAAGAATTCCGCGTTGATTGGCTGGTATCGCAAATCGATAAATGTCAACATCGCGATTGTCGGGTCTGTACAGGTGCTGGCCATGCACTACGTCATGATCACCGGGGAAAATTTGCTCGACAGGATTTTCGGGTCTTCCGAGAGCAGGGTCTGAAGCTTGGATTGTTCCGGTCGGAAGGTCATGCGACTGCCCAAGTCCCAAGATTGTTCCGACGGATCGCATCGTTTCAATAAAGAAGTTTGGTCCGTTGGGATCAGCAGGCGTATTCATCGCCGGCCCGAAAAGAACGATACTGCGGTTCAATTCCGATATGATAGGTACTACTGACGGATCAGCTCGTGTTCCAAAACCAAAGTCATTGTCCCAGGATTCTGAGCCATCCAAAATAACGAGGTTGGGAGTCCCGTTCACATCCAAGGAATTCGTTGCAACTTGTAACCCCGGACCGTTGGGGGAGCCGGTAAAAAGAACAAGCAAATCACCAACAACTACTTGAATAGCTGGCGATCCATCGGGACCGTTGGTTCCAGTCGTTTCAATAAAGTCGATGCCAAGCTTCGA
>JANODQ010000281.1:0-1728 GCA_031412775.1 Pirellulaceae bacterium
CGAAGACTTCGCGGACGCGTTGCTGCTGGATTTCGTTGATCGCCGTAGTGATCGGTCGGCTTAGATTATCGCGCCCATAAGGCTGATTGAGCAAGAAAGAGTAGTAACGCTTGGTGGTAAACGCGTTGACATCAGCCCCCAATCTCAGGTGGCTTTCGTCGCGAGTGTCCCTATGCCCCGGTTCGAAATTGCTTCCAGGGAAGTCGAGTAGCAAGCTGTTCGAGCTACTGGTGACAATTTGATCATTGATGATACGAGAGGTAGCACCAGCCAGCACGCCGATAAGATTCGACGCGGACGAAAAAGTATCGCCCGTGTCGATGCCAAGAGGAGTTACAGTTGGTACCACTGGAATAGCAGACCGATTCGAACCGACACGCAACCTAAACGTGCCGCTGCCATTGACGCCAGGCAATAAGTCCAATGACGTTGCAAATGTCAATGTAGCCTTATCCATGCTGGCATCGTATACGACCGACGTTGGCTGAAACACGACATCGTCGGTTGAGTTGGCTGATTCTTTGGTCAATACGAGTTTGTAGAACGCCGGATTTTGGGCACTTGTTGTCGAGAGATCATCATCATTGAAGTAGACTTCGATCACGTTTCGCTGTTGCACAAGCGAACCATTGAGTTGTCTAACCACCGGCTGAGGAACGACAGAGAGAACCTTGGCGCCTAACTCCAAATTCATGAAGTAAGTATCGCGGTCTGTTCCTGGTACTCGAGGACTAAGATTCACCCCGTCGATGTTTTCGACCGCGGGCAAACCAGCAAAGTCGACTCCCAAGACTTCAATCCGATACGTGTCATCAGGCAACGGTGTACCGAAACGTGCAACAACGATTCGTTCGTTTTCTCCGAAGTTTAGAAACGAAGGTGTTACAATTACTTCATTGCCATTTGTGAAGTTGCCATCACCTCCTGATCGAACTATCCGAATGCCGCTAAGCGATGCAAGTTCAAGTGTTTGTGCGCCACTAAAACGGAAGGTTAGCTGAGATGGTGATTCGTTAAGTACGTTGGATGTTGGGGTGTTGCCCACGTTCGGATCCAATAGCTGAGTAGCATTGGGAGCAATCGAAAGTAGCTTCGGTGGCTCGGGAACAATCCCATTGACGATAAAGCCTGAACCGGTGACGGCTAAGTCATAAAGTTGCGTCTCTCCGGCTGTCCCTTGGACTCGGATCGAATAGTTGCCTCCACCAGCAATGACGAAGCGAATAATTTCTTCAATCGCACCGGCTTGAGTCGCGGAGGCCGTCGCGATGATGGTGCCTGCTCCGTTAAGCAAATCAAAAGATAGGTTTTTGTTTCGCAACGAATCCACTGGTACTGCGGTTCCCCCTTGTGGGCCCACCATGTATTGACGTCCGGTTGGAGTTACCCGAACAGTTAAACGTCCAGAGGATTCTGTTTGGAACGAATATGTGTCCGTGTCACTATTTCGGTCAATGGAAAGGTCAGTGACTGTGTGAGTCCTGTTTTGAATACCCCCAAGGTCTGTCGGTGGGTTCCCCGTCTGCTCGTAGGTATCCCCATAAAGAGTCTGAGCGGCCAGAATATCGTCATGCTGAGCTCCGCGATAAGCTCTCGATACAAATGGCTCCATTAACTTTGTCTGGTCGGTAGGGATAACGTGACCCAATCCGATACCATGGCCAGCTTCGTGCATAAGCACATTGAAAAGACCTAAGCTGTTATTGCTCGTATTATTATAAAAATTGT
>JANODQ010000282.1:0-10919 GCA_031412775.1 Pirellulaceae bacterium
GAGCGAAAAACTCGTAGATTCGCGTCAATTTCGAGCTGTTTTTCCATGTCCTGCCAAGCTTTTACTGAATTCTTTCCAGTCGCTCGAGCTTCGGCCATTACTTGATTCTTAAACTGCTTCAAATCGTCTCCAAGCAGGTCCCGGTGCTTAGGTGCAACGTTTGGTTCAGGTGCTGTTCCCATGAGATGCAGGCTAAGGCCGTATCGTTCAGCCAATTCACGGGCTACACGAGCTGTAATACCACGCCCACCACCAGTACAAATCCAAACGCCAGGAGTCGGTCGCACTTGTCGAGGCTTGGCCTTCGTCGGCATTGCACGAACGACACTTCTTCGCCGATCGTTCCATGCAATTTCTGTATCAAAACTTGGATTGGCTAACTCATAGAAGACCGCGTCGATCAAGAGTTGCGGATTGGGGTTGGGTTTGGAGTCGATAACCTTGATGGGAATTCCGCGATGACCATTAACCCAGCACTCAATCAAAATTGCTTTTAAGAGCCCGGCAACGGCACCGCTTTCTGGTGCTGCGATATTGTTTTGGAATCCGAAGTCCCCTCCCAATTGTGTCATCGCAACAATGGAAACATCTGTTAAGTTCCTATCGCGTGCGTTTCGAATCAACCATTGTTGACACAACCAAAAAACTGACAGCGTCACTTCGTTTCGTATTGCATGAGCTGGATTGTCGCTGACATTGGTCACCGCACCTGGATCGTGGGGAGTAGTAATAAACAGATGCGGGATACCTTTGTCTCCCCAGCATTGCTCCAGCTTCGCAAGCAGACTATCAAGGCTCTCAGTCGCATCCAAGCATTCCGCCTCGACTCCTTCGGCAGCTAAACGTTGTTGCAGCGTTGTCGCAACCGAATTGCATCCAAGTATCAACGCGCGTCCAAACCATTTGACGCTTTTGGATACACCCGTCAAGACAGACTCTTCAGTGCGAAGCAAGTATCTCTGCGCCACTTCATCATCGCGATACTCGAATTCAGTCGGAATCGAAGTGGATTCGTTTGACGGGATAGAAGGTTTGGCGGTGATTTGTTCAAACTCATCACCTGACTGATGTTCAATCGCTTCACGCAACGAGCGCCACATTGGTTTATGGCCGTGTCGGTCAATCAGTCCGATTAAATTATCTACGTGGACATTCGCGTTGTCGGCCACGGACCTAAGATATTGATTTTCCGATAAATCCCATGATGTGTTGGCGAAGGCTCTGCCGTTATCGATTTCGATTGCGACGCGACAGTCTTCAATCAGTTGATTCTGAATCGCACTCGCAAGTTGCCTTCCTTGCAAAACAGGAGTAACGGTTTTTGATAGTGAATGTTGCGAAGAAACATTGGAAGGCAGCGGCGAACTGATGTTGGAAGCAGAATGAGTTGCTTCTGATTCGCGAATTACTTCAGCTTTCGGTGATTTGTCTTTTACTAAGATTTTGAGAATGTCGCTCAACGACTTCACGTTCGACAAGACGGTTCTCTGTTCGGCTTCGATCGCGAATTGAAAGTGGCTTCGAAGTTCTCCGAAAAGTTGAGCCAGTTTGATGCTGTCCAAACCTAAGTCGGCTTCGAGGTCTGCTTCTAAATCAACCATCTCGCGTGGATAGCCTGTCTGTTCGATCACGAAATCGATCATGAACGATTCGAGTATCGCAGGGTCTGGTGAATCTTCATCGTTTGTGTCTGATATCTCTGCCGGTTTGGCGTGGACCGCTTGATTTACTTTCAAAACAGTTTGGGGTGCCGCATCGGTGACGTTCGAGGTTGTAACAGGGATTGGCTCGCTACGAAAAATTTCTGCACGGCTGTCCGGTTGATCATCTAATTCATCACCAGATTTATTATCAAGCCACTCTCGCTTACCGCCTGCTTTATCCAAAAGTTTAAGGATATCACGTAGCGTTCGCACGTTTGAACTAAGCACAACCGAGGGTTCTAATTCGAACAGTTCTCTCAGTTCACCCATCAACTGGACCAGCTTGATACTGTCAATTCCAAGGTCGGCCTCGAGATCCCAATCGAGTTGAATCATGTCTTGTGGGTAGCCGGTTTGTTCGACAATAAAGTCGCGCACAAATGATTCCAACGAAGAGGCTCTTTCCAAATCGTTTTCTCGTGATTGCTTATCATCGGTTTTTGCCGCGGTTACCGCATTTAAAGTTACTATAGATGGCAAATTGTTTGCATCATCGGGATCTTTCGGCACGACGAGGGGCTGACGATTAGCCATCGATTCGGCTCGCTCTCGCATCTGCTTTCGTCTTGCTGCGGTCGCGTCAAGGAGGAAAACTTCTGCCTTTGCTGTTGCGTGAGCGATTGGTTTGGTAGCGGCAATCAAACTGGTGGAGGCTAATTCTCGCGGAGTAGATGATGCGACAATGTGGGACGTTGGTTTGATACCACTTGTTGATATTGAATCGATAAACGACTTTGTATCTGCACAGCCTCCCATGGAGATGGCCTTCACATGCGAATCGATAAGGTTTGCATTATGAAGCTTTGTAAGGACTTGACCGGGTCCGATTTCAACTAGTTGTTCTATACCATCGGTCTTTAACTTTGCGATCAATCCAACATAATCCACCGGGGTCATTAGCTGAGCGATCAAGTTACGTCGCATCGCATCTGGTTCGGCTTCGTAGCGATTCGTTACACTGCTCAGGAAAGGAACCCGAGGTGGCAACAAACGGAAGGATACGATCGAATCAGCTAGTTGCAACGCTGCATGCGACATCAGCGGCGTATGGAACGGAGCTGGAACGGCAAGGATTGATGACGAAAGGCGCAAATTGTCTAAGGCAATCTTGAACTCGGCGAGTTCACTATTCTTTCCGCCAACGACAACCTGCATGGGACCGTTGTGATGAGTAATAAAAATTGCTTTGGGCGTATTACGAAGCAGATCCTGGACAGTATCAATGTTGGCGTGGATTGAGAGCAGGCCACTATTATTAGCCGGCCCCTGACTATCGACCGCTTCCGCTCGAAGTCGCAGAAAACGGAGAGCCGATTCGATATCCCATACTTCGGCAGCAAGCATTGCCGCCAATTCGCCTAAGCTATGTCCTGCGACGCCATCGACACTAACTCCGATTTCTAACCAAGCATTCCACATCACCCAATCTGCGATCAACATGGACGCTTGAGTGCTCCAGCTGGATCGATCGTTACCGGAGACAGCGCGCTCGACTAACTGATCGAAACTGTCGCTACCTAATGAGCGAAGTACGAGATTGGATTCGTGCAATGCGCGCCGAGCTGGTTCTGACGCTTGATACCACGGTTCCAACATGCGAGCATGCTGCGAACCCTGGCCTGGGAACATGGCAAATCGAGATCGCTTGGATGTTTGATAGTTCGGTATGCTTGGCATTGTGGGGGACAAAATGGCTGGTCGAGAAAAAGTAATATTCGCTTTGGTATTCGTTAGTTTTATCTTGGCCGGAGATCGGGGATCGCGAATCTGAACTTGGTAGTTAACTTGATCTGAGGATATTTCGAGCGTTTGATGCGTCGATTCCTTCCGCTCGACGGCTTCCAAAATCGAAACCAAACCCTGAGCTCCTTGCAGATGACCGATTTGCTTTTCGAGGGTCTTCGGTGAGCGACTTACGAAAGCTACAGAAGCATGTTGCGTTTCGATTGAATCGATGATCCCAAAGATCTGGTTGCCATCGCGTTGCGCATCATCCAGTCTCTTAAGGACCAAGACGGCGACTCCTTCGCCAGGGCATCGGACATCGGACGAGTTGTTACCAAGCTTTCCTTTGGCGAAGAGAGTCTCAAAGGCAGGCAAATCCATCGCGCGGTGACCGGAAGCGCAGATGACTGCATCAGAAGATTTATTTTGAAGAAGCGATGTCGCTGCGAGTAAACCTGCGAGAGCCGAGCACTCAGCAGCGTCGATCGCCATCGCTCCACCCATTAAGTTGTATTGCTTCGTTATGCGGGAAGCCAAAGTGCTACTTGTGAAGCTACCTGTCTCGTCCAACAAGGCCGGGTTCACTTTGAGGAATTCCGTCTCAAAGTCGGCGATAAATGTTGCAATGGTTAGCTCGTCAACGCCCGATGCTTGAAGAGAGTATTGTAGATCTCGTCGCAGTTCGACTAGCCTGAGCCCCATTTGAAGCTGGTGTCCGAACTCACCACCGAAAATAGTCCCAACAACAACGCTCGTTCGCTCGGGGTCGAGAGGCTTACCACTTCCGTTGGCTTCTTCGATCGCTTGTCCTGCCGCATCCAATAGCATGAATTGCAATGGATTCGCGTGTTGAACTTGCTTCGGTGGAACTCGGTGCTTTCGCCAATCGTAGGCATAGTCTAAAAGGTACCCACCGAGTCCGGTTGGTACATTCCATGGCAACTTTGCATCCGATTCAATACCAATTCGGTCACGCCAACGAGTTGGATTTGGATGAGAGATTTCAGAGCGTCCCGACCGAATGAGTTGTCCAAAAGCCTCCACGCCGCAAGCACCCGGCACAATGACTCCACGGCCAATGATCGCGATCGGTATCGATTTAATGTCGAGGCTATTTCGATCGATTTTTTCACTCCCGTTCGAAGGTGTTCTCGCAGCGATTTTAGTGAGAACCTTTTCATGATAGGCCCGCTGGAATTGCTCGACGACCACATGAACATTCAGACCGCCGATACCGAAAGCGTTTACCGCACCGCAACGTGGTCGACCTTCCGTCGGAGCTTTCCAAGGTTTTGCAGCAGTGGGAACTTCGAATGGAATTGTATCCCAAGGAATAGATCGACTTGGTGAGACGAGGTTTGCATTTGCCGGTATCGTTTTGTGATGCATGGCGAGGACTGTCTTGATAAGTCCTGCCAAGCCAGCGGTCTCTAGAGTGTGGCCGATATTCGACTTGATACTGCCTATCGGAAGTTTGGTCCCGTTGGCTGTTGAATTGAAAAAATCTGCAAGTGCTTGAATCTCAGTAGCATCACCGATCTGGGTACTTGTTGCATGGGCTTCAATGAACTGGACGTTCTCAGGACGTACATCCGCGCTGTAAGCCCGCTTTACCGCAAGAAGCTGACCTTCGCGTCGGGGTGCCCAAAGACTCTTACCACGACCGTCAGTAGAAATACCGATTCCCCGCAAAACGCCCCAGATTTGGTCCTTGTCTTCGATGGCGCGGTCTAATGTCTTGAGAACAATCGCAATATATCCTTCCGCACTGATCAATCCATCTGCATTTTCATCAAATGGTCGCGTGCCTGTAGCGCTGCAGGACTGTGCTTGTGAGAACAAGACTAGCGAGTCGCATTTGTTATAAGAAGCGCCGGCGACAACTGCCGATTCGATCCGTCCCGATTGTAAACCCAGGCAAGCCATTCCCAACGCAGCCAATGATGAAGCGCAAGCAGCATCGATTACCATTTGTGGCCCGGCAACTTCAAGCACTTCCGAAATCAACCGTGCGGCTGCACTGGCGTCGAGATGAGGAAGCCCCCCAAGCCTTCGTGATGATTTTCCATCACGCATTCGCCGCACAAGATCATCGTGGATTGTTTGCTGTGTGCGAGCGTCAAGCTGCTTAAACTTCGGAAGCGACCCTAAAATGTTCGCTGTTTGCTCGGCAAGAGTCGCGTAGATCAATTCGCCCGGTTGGCGACTACCACCACTGTGTCCAACATAAACTCCAACATTGCCGCCCTCTCTCCCTTTCATCTTTGCGTGATTCCACGCTGCGGATGCGACCTCCGAGAGTATCCAATGGCATTCATCGAATTCATTCCATCGTTCGGATGCCATGGGGACGAGCTTTTCGTCGATCGGTCGCAATGGAATCATGCCGCCGAGTTTCGAATAGGTCTTTCCCCGAACACCTTTCTTCGAGTCAAAATAAAGCTCCTGATCTAGCCTCTCATGCGGAAGTTCAGTGATCGCATCTCGACCAGATAAAAGCAATTGCCAAAGTTCGACAAGCCCGTCTGCACCGGGTAATCGACATGACATTCCGACAATTGCAATAGGCTTCGTTATCAATGAATCTATCATCGTTCACCTCCTAGCCCGCAAAGCGAAAGATTATCTTCGAAGGACAAATTTGATAAGCCATCATCCGCTAAGAGAGCTTGACCGAAAGGACTGTCGAGACACTCCCGAAACTGCAAAATCGCGATATTTAGTAAGTCTGCCGGTCCCATAACAACGAGTTGGCCTGAACGCATGGCACTCTCGCAGGTTGCTTCACCAGAAACCAACAAGTCCAAAGCGTCGCGTCGCACGAACACTTGCGGCATTTGATCATCGCCGCATTGGTCTAAACTTGATCGACTGCTTTCAAATGAATAGTGTAACTTTCGTGTTGACTCGCTACGTGACTCGCTACGGGCCGGTTCGTCGAATATTGTCAGACTCCAAGCCACAGGGAACACGGGGGTTCGATTCGGAAGTATTATCTTATCGGTCGAACTTGCAATACTCCCGGTTCTATCATTGGTGGATGGATTAAAAGTATGATCCGCTTCCATGAACTTTTGGCGAATCGCGTATTGAAACATTCGCTCAAGTCGTTCGGAGGACATTTCAGGTACTGCTAATTTTGGAAGCGCTGCGATAATTTGATTTCGATCAAAGACTGGGTCGTTGCTGAAATAGTTCTGGAACGAATCTAGGAAGACTCGTTTGATATCATCCGTAGCGAAAAATTCACTCGTCGATGATTTCATGGACTGCCAGTGGTCTGTTTCCTTTTGAATCGCACGGACCATCGCGGCAGCCAGATTCGCGACTGTTACATCTTTGGGATTCGTCAAATGATAGGTTTTGTTGTGTAAGATTGGCTGCTTTAATATCTCGACGATAGCTCGTGAAACCCAATCGACAGGGACAAGATTCTTAGTTGCCTTGCCTGAAATTCCGAGCCACTCTAAAAGCGACTCCACATCGTTTCTGTGACCCTCAGGCATCGTCGACGCTAATCGTAAACCGCCGTAGATTGTTTGAAAGGCGGACGCATAGCCAGTCTTCGAGTCGCCCACAACGATCGACGGCCGGTAGATGGTTAACGATTTGAACTCATGAGCAGCCTCTCTTAGTTGCTCTTCTGCTAAAAACTTCGACTCTTCATAAACGTTCTTAAACGTCGGTAGCGTTGTCTCGTTTTCGAACGCAGTCACCCGACGATCACCACATACGTATGCTGTTGAGACATGGTGAAAATCAATGGGACCAATTTCTGTCGCTAAATCTAATAGTCGCCGCGTTCCGCCAACGTTCGATGCGAACGGTTCTCCTGCCTTGCTATCTAACGTGAATCGAACGCTCGCAGCGGAATGCAACACGCTGGTAACATTTTGAGTGAGCCAATCAAGTTCATCGCGATTGATCCCATCGGTCGCGGTATCGCAAAGGTCCCAATCGATAACGCGAGGCATTGGGAAGGGTCTTCCGGCGGTTTCCTCGCAAAAAGCAAGAACCTTCTCGACTCTAGCGATTGCGGAGTGTCGACCACGTGAACGAACAACCACTGCTAATTGACGTCCGGACAGCAGCAGATCTCGAAGTAAATATCGCCCGACGAACCCACAGGCTCCGGTAAGTAGTACAAAATCTCGTTCATGCGAATTGATGCGTTTCATGAAGATTCAATGTTCTTCAGCATGAACAGGATCGGTCCCGTTTCATGCTGATTTTGCTGAGAGGCCGCATGGATGTAGGTTTCGTGAACTCAGAGAGGATTGGCAAAACGCAGATAGCCCCGGGTTATGCCAGAGAATATAGAATACTAAACCCAACGTCTCACGATAGTCAAGAAACGGGGCGACTTTCCGGTAGTGCCGTTAAAGACGCGACAAAATTCCGTTTTTGACGCATGTAATGATCAATCACAATTAAGGGTTGCCGTTTTCCCCTCCGATTGGCACGGTGGCGGGATAGCACCCTTTTGCCTTGTTCCGGCCCGAATCGTCAATCCTTTAAGTTGCGGACTGGTGTGTCACATACGATTAGGGAGGTTTAGGGGGGGGTAACAAATCATTAACTAAAAGTAGATATTTGTGGATTGAATTAGCCATTCAAATCATAGAATTCATTGACACATTTCACAGATCCATACAAACTGATGAAGTGGAATCGTTGTTTCAACTTGGTAGCGGAACCACTTCTTCAACTCCATTCGCTTCAATTGTAGTGACACATCTTTGTGGTTTGTATTTCGTGTTTTCAGCAGACTTAAAATGAATTTTAATAACGCAAACAATCCGACAGATCCCGCTGGTCTTAATAGCCAGATCCAAATTGATATTCTGGGTATCCTCAATCGACGCAAATGGAGCCTCGTTTTCGCTGCCATTTGCGGATTGACTGTTGGTGTCTGCTATATGCTCTTCTGGCCCGAGAAGTTTCAGTCAACGGCTCAGATCATGCTGATGATGAATAACTCTGGTGCAATGGCCTCCAGTAATAGCAACGGAGCACAAAATGATCTATCTGAAGAACTTTTGGCGACGCACATTCAAATCATTCAAAGCCCTAGAATCGTCGGCAAAGCTCTAGCAACCGATAGTGCCTTGAAATCCTTGTCAAAAACAGAACCAGTATCACCGCCCCAGTCTGACGAAACCTCGGAAAGATCGGTAACAGTGGAAGTTGACACTACACAAACCCTGGTGGCCTCACAGAAAACAAATGAAGATCCAACAAAGGAAGATTTTCCAATAGTTGATGACTCGACGGATTTGGCTTCAAGTGTCGCGGATTCCATGGGCCCCTCTATGCCGGAGTTGTTGGCGGTAAAGGCAGATATTCCCGAATCGCAAGATGAACTCTCGAACACGTTGGAAACGACTCTAGCCGAGTTGCCGTCGATCCAAGCCCACGTCACTGAAAAGATAACTCCTATCGAATACATCATCGATAACCTTTACGTCACATCAGGAGGGACTGGAAAAGCAAAGAAGTCACACTCACTTACGATCGAGTTTCGACATACCGATGCTGACGATGCGAAAAAAGTTGTCGAAGCCATCATTTATCAGTATGAGCTATTTATCAAGGAGAAGTTTCAAGACGTCAATTCCGAGGCCGCAAGCCTCATTGTTGATGCAAGATTAGAACTTGAGGGGGAATTAAGCGAGCTTGCTGAAAAATATCAAAAATTTCGGTCAGAGGTGCCCTTGCTTGCGACCAACTCCACCGGAGGAAACATTTATATGCAACGCTATGAAGAACTAGCGGCACAACTCTCGTCCCTCCAGTTGACATATGATGAAGCTCAGGGCCGTTTCGGAACTGTTCAGGACGCTCTGAAAAACATCACCGGAACGACGCCTGCCGCCAATCTTGAAAAACTGTCGCTAATCGATAACGCGAATGCCGAGAGACTCGGTATCCTAATCGGTGTCGAGCGAGGCGAAGCAGCAACAGCGGCCTTTATGGCAAAGCAACCAGAGCGGACAGCCGGAGCTACCATCGAATACCAGTCGCTGCTCCAGATGAAATCGCGGCTTGTTACGATGAAAGAAGATTTTGGAAACAATCACCCGGAAGTGAAAGCACTCGCGAATGAAATCGCGGCGACGGAAAAGTTTTTGGGTGAAAAGGCCGACAACCTTCAGGTTACTGATGAAGACGCACAGCTAACGCCAGACGATGTCATGCTGGCCTATGTCAAGATGCTAGACAAAGATTTGGTGACGATGAAGAAGCGTCAGGCAGATATCGAAAACCAAATGAAGATCGCCGAGAAGCAAGCAAAAGAATTGGTCACGTTTGAGCTGCAAAATGAAACGATGGTACGAGCCCGGGACCATCGAGAAGCGCTCTATGATTCAGTCCTCGAACGTCTCCGTGAAATCAACATGCAAGGTGCATCCAGCGAGATGATTCACGAAGTGCTTGATGAACCTGAAGTGGGTGAAAAAGTTGAACCTAAACCAATGATTGCTGCTCTGATATCAATCTTATCCGCTGGACTTATCGGTCTTGGGTTGGTCGCAGTTGGTGAACTTCGAGACGCAACAATTCATGACCCAAGCGAATTGGAATCCATTCTCGATTCGAAGATTATTGCCCATATTCCGACGTTTTCAAAAGACAAGGAAACGTGGCCGGAAATCCGAGCACTGGAAGCAAAGAAGCCGAAAATCGACCCGATGCTTGTTGTCCATCACTTCCCGAAATCCAAGCTAAGCGAGGTTTTTAGGGCTACCAGAACGCAACTCTCTTTCGCTGTCAAAGGGGACCACAAAACGATCGCTTTTACCAGCGCCAACGAGGGAGACGGAAAGTCGACAGTGGTAGCCAACATTGCTGTCTCCATGGCTCAAGCTGGTCGATCCGTGATTTTGATCGATTGCGATTTGCGAAGGCCTAATACGTTTCGGATTTTTGGAATTGAGACAGATCACCATGGACTGACAGATTTGATCGAAAACAACGAACCATTCGATTCCCTCACGACACCAGGACCTGTCGAGAATCTAACTCTGTTAGCTAGTGGTCACATTTCCGACAATCCTGCGGAAACGCTCACGCGGCGCGAGTTTGCTGACTTGATCAGTGGCCTCAAACAAAAATACGACTACGTCATTCTAGACTGCCCTCCACTGTTACCAGTCTCTGATCCTTCGATTATTGCATCGCTTGTAGACTCAGTTGTATTTATTGCAAAGATCAACAAGTCCTACAGGCCACAGTCAAAGCGATGCTTAAAAATACTTGAAGGTGTTGGCAAAAAGATCGATGGTATCATCGTCAACCGAGCCGATGAAGCGATGGGCAGCTACGGATACCAAACCTACGGTTACGAGGCAGCCAACAGCAAGAGCTACTACAAAAGCTAAGCTTCCGTTCTAAACCGGTATTTGCGTCTCTCCACGACGCAAGTACTCAAGATCAAGTTTGAATCTACTGCATCATCCAGTCTAAAAACTGGGGTTGGTTGACTTGGGG
>JANODQ010000283.1:0-3053 GCA_031412775.1 Pirellulaceae bacterium
CCCCAGTCAATTACACTCGATTGCGAGCCTTGTCCTGAAGGACTGCCGTTAGCTTTTGAAGCTCTTCAAGACTTTGCTTTTGCAACTCTGCTTCTTTACTAAACGCTAGCCCCAAGATCCCCTCAAGTGTTCGAATCAACCTGATTTCGCCTTCAATCTTGCCTTCGAGTTTCCCTTTGGTTTCACCTTCCAAAACACCTTCTCGGTGAGCTGCGTTAAGAGCCCATTGTTGGTCGCGGATGGCTTTTTCGCGTGCGTCATACATGGTTTTGTCCTCGGTAATTTCTGATATTCTCGTGATTGTTTGCGTCGCTAGGTGCATAGCCGTTTCTGGAAACAGTTTGAGTAGTACGTCCGATTCATATTCACGCGCATGAATAAACCAAAACAGCCATCGATCGAGCTGACTCGACTTTGGTAAATCGGACTCCTTGAGATTATACCTCGCCATCTCAAGCGTGTGAATTTCAACCGCTTTATCAAGCACGCGGCCTGAGGTTTTGTCTGTTAGCCGAAAGGCGTGGTGCACGTTCTTCGCATCCTTCCAGAGGGTTCCATTTGCCAAGCAAATGGAATAAACCGGCTTTAGGTCCGGATAATCATTGGTGGCTCGAAGCTGATCGGCGTACAACTCACAGCCATAGAAAACAATCCGCCGAACCAGGCCTTCGTAGATCGTCAGTTGCATTTCGACAGAGTAAATCGACTTATTCTTGTCGATCGCTTTGACATCCAGTATCGAAAGCTTGTCGTCTACGAAATCTTGCAAGTTGTAAGGATTCTCGATTGTCACGTCGACGATTGGTGGTTGTAGGTCAAGGATCGCATTGAGCAAACTGATCAGCGCAAGCTTGTTATCAACCGTACCGAAAGTTTTTTTGAAAGCGAAATCGTTAACAGGTTTGATTCCAATTGGCATCGCGCAAACAGTCCGTAATCAATTTTTGTGAATTCGATTCATCATCAAGCCAAAGCCACTGGTAGATTCGTCGCCGATTTTGCTACGAGTCCATTCTGTAAGGTCGAACCTTCTGAATCTTACCATCGATTTCGTCGTAGTAGATTACGGCGTGTGGTTCGAGGTGGTTGGCGGCTCCGGAATCAATGAGGGAGTTGGAGTCGTTGTTGCTCATATGGCAAAGTATTCGCACTTCCAGGTCTCGCATTCCCTGTCTTGGAATCCAGCGTCCGAGATTTCCAGCGCTGTCGCTGCAAACGACTGTGTGCAGTCCGAGTGGCGGCCCCTCGCGGAGGAGTTTTGTAAAGGTTGCCTCCGCAGTTGGCTTTGCGGCTGCATCCATGCTACTTCCAAAAGATAAGTCATCGTTGCGACGTAGCTCACGAAATCGCCCTAGATTCAAAATGAAAAAGCAAAATGATCGGTGCGGTTGATCGGGATTCGCGAGTCGACGCTCCAGTTCGCCTGCGAGCCACTCAAGCAGAGCATCGCAATGACGATAATCAGAATACAAGTGTGCGTCGTTGATTGGTTTTGATAGATCGCCGACCTGTTCAATCGAAGTTGGTGCAAAGTGCTTTTGAAAGTTTGGTCGCAACTCGGCAGCGAATCGATCTTCCGATCGAGATCCGTCCAGGAAACAGACTTGCGGGACGCTAGCAAGATCGGTTTGCTCGTACCAACCTCGCCAAATAGAGCTGACGAGATTGGCAACGATGGCGTCGTCACTTCCCACAACGGCAACATTTCTTCCTGATTGGCGTGCAAGCGTTTTTACGATCGTCGGTTCAATAGAAAGGCTTTCACCAAGCACCATTGAAAGAGCTTGCGGGTCTCTGTTTTCTAGCGATTTCCAACCTCGATCGACGTCGAACTTGTTCCACAACGCGGGACGATGGCCTTCAAAGACAATCTGTCGTCCAAGTGTAGTGGTTGAAGGATCGGGCAATCGTAAGTTTGAGGAGCGACTCGAAACTGATTCGTTAATGGACTCTAAAACAGCTCCATGATTTTCGGAGGATAGATATGCGACTTGAAACGGCTGATTGGATTCTACGCGACCGCCCGCATCGTTGTAGATCGCTTGTCCGGAATGTCTTAAACGACTCGCGGCCATGTTATCTTCGCCCAGGATTAGCATCGCATCAGCCCCGTCACATTGCAGAGCGATACGAACAGCCATCTGAGCCAGCGTAGTGCGCGGTAACGAATAAGAACCGCCTAAGGTTTGTGAAGCCATCACCATGTGAATTCCAAACGATCGGCCTTGGCGAACAATGCGATCTAGGAGCATGGCTGACTTTTGAGCGAGCCTGTCATCTTCGACAAACATTTCTTGGAACTCGTCGATGACCACAAGCACGCGCGGCATGACTTCGTTGGGTTTGATGCGGCACCAGCTTGGTACATCTTGAACGCCGCAATCTCGAAACATTTCGCCTCGAGTCGTCATAACGCGATCGAGATACTCGAGTGCGCTCAACCCAAATTCGCGGCGACTTTCGATTCCGATGATGTCCGCGTGGGGCATCGCAGCATGGGCGTAGACTTGAAATTCGACCCCTTTTTTGAAGTCCATCAAGACGAATCGAAGTTCATCTGGGCCATACTGAAGTGCGGCGCTCGTGATTAATGTGTGAAGCAGTGAAGACTTGCCCGAACCCGTCTTTCCAGCAACCAAAACATGCTGAGCGGTACCCAGTCCCAGCCGCATCATCTGCGTTCGACCAACTCCAGCGATCCCCAGTGGAACAATCAATCCTTCACTACTTTTACTTGATCCGATCTCTGATTGTTTTGTTGCAATCTGCGCGAAGGGAACCTCAATCCTGCCTGCCTTGAGAGCGCTTTCTTTACATGAGTCGATTATTGTCGCTAGTCGATCGGAAGCTGGTGGAGTTTCAAATTCGATTGGATACCTGCTTCGAACTGCGTCGGATAAAAACCCAACAGCCTTTGTTGGCGTAGAAGATTCTTGCGGTGAATTGGCTGGAGTAACTTCGTTCTTGATCTCAATCGTTAAGCCTTGTCCAAAGACTTTCGATTTGTCTGCAAACGCTGGCCAAACTTGTGTTGGGTCTATTGTAAGGAGCAC
>JANODQ010000284.1:0-6130 GCA_031412775.1 Pirellulaceae bacterium
GCGAAACCGGTTCCGATTTGGAAGGAGCTCGACGCGTTATTGAATCGAATATGGTCATGGGCTGGTAGTAACAATCGCCCATTTAAGCAAAAATTTAGCCGTAGTCTCGCTAATTCTTTGCTAAAGGACTTTGCCACGGAACGTCCGGTACGCCTTCGATTTGGTTGGTCAATCGAGCCATCACGAACAGTAAATCACTCAAGCGATTCAAGTAGATAACGATCTCCGATACATCGCTTATGCGAGGATCTTGACCAAGCTTCACAATTTCACGCTCAGTTCGTCGGCACACGGTTCGAGCAACGTGAAGGTGGGCTGCTCCTGGAGATCCACCAGGCAAAACAAACGTCCTCAATTGCGGCAGTTGACTGTCAAAGTCATCGATCGCTTTCTCTAGTGTTTCTACATGAGTTGCACCAGCCCATTTTAATAAGTGCTTCTCGGGTTCGGGCGTCGCAAGTTCAGCCCCAATCGAGAATAGCGAGTCTTGAACGGTTTTCAAAAGCTGGTCCTGCGTTGTCTCCAACCCAATCGCGCGTACCATACCAAGGACCGCATTAAGCTCGTCAACCGATCCATAGGCACAAATTCTAGGGTCAAACTTGGATACTCTTGGTCCGCCGAAAAGCCCTGTGGTACCCGCGTCGCCTGTCTTTGTATAAATCTTCATAGTTTTCAGTTAAGGTATTGGTTGGATGCGATCACCCGATATCATAGTGATCGTGATGGGTACGGCAAATTGCTGAAGTGTTACTGTTTCTGACACGGAGTGTCGATGTATCCCGAAGTTTTTTCGAGCGGTTACCTGATATTTCGTTTGGGTCGTCCGATTCAGTTTTTGCTAATGAAGCACGCCACACGTTGGGATCTACCCAAAGGTCACATGGATCCCGGTGAAACCCCACTCCAAACAGCAGTTCGCGAGTTGGAAGAGGAAACGGGATTCCCTCAACAGGAAATCTGGACCGATCCAGACTTCATCTACGAACAGGAGTATACCGTTCAAGTCAACAAACGGGCAAAGGTTAAAAAATTATCGATTTATTTAGGCTGGCTCAGAACTGATCGCTCGCTCGTACTGACTGAACACGAGGGCTACCGCTGGTTTGATTGGTCGCCTCCGCATACGATTCAGCTACAGACGATCGATCCACTCCTGACGAAAGTAAGTGAACATTTAGTGAAGTCGCCGGTTTGGCCGCCGCTAGAGGCCATACGCGTTTGACCGAAAGCGATCAGCCAATTGACGACTATCGAAAGTCAATAAATCTTTACCAGTTCGATCTAAAATCGACAAACCAGACAACCACCCGTTTCTCCCAATCCATAATTTCAGTCCATAATTTCAGTCCATAATTATAGATGACCCATTACGCTTGTAACGCTCAATTTCAAACTTGTCGTATCATCGAAAACCTTCAGATAGCAGATGAAACCTTTCGTATCCGAATCGAATCACAGGCAATCGCTCGAGAATCTCTTCCCGGCCAGTTTGTGATGCTTCGAATTCATGGTTGCAATGACCCGCTAATTGGCCGAGCATTTGCGATGTACGATCGTTACTCGGATGATCAAAACCAATGGCAAGGGATCGACTTGGTTTATCTCGTAAAAGGAAAATTTACTCAAGCACTTTCTCAGCTTGGTGACGACGATTTGGTCGATATGAATGGTCCGCTGGGAAACACGTTTTCTGTCGCGATAGTGGATCATCTGGTAATGGCTGTTGGCGGAGTGGGTCAAACCCCTATGCTTGCTGTCGGTCGCGAAGCCTTAGGCAGCCAAGCATATGGTAACGAATTAAACAAGGTAATCGACGGCAAGCAGACGCTTTCTCGAAACGGGTATTCCAAAAAGGTTACGCTACTCTACGGTGCAAGAACGGCAGGCCGACTCGCAGGCGTTCAAGACTTTCGTGATGCTGGCTTTGATGTACGCCTTGCAACGGATGATGGGTCCATCGGAGATCCAAAACAAGTGACCGATTTGCTTCGTGATTTACTCGATCAAGCCCCTGCTGGTGAATCAATTCGAATCGTCTGTTGTGGACCAGAACCGATGATGGCCGCCGTATCCTCGATTGCAAAAGAAAAAAATATATCGTGTGAGGTATCGCTTGAGACACCAATGGCATGCGGTATTGGGATATGCTTTAGTTGTGTCGCCAAGATTCGACAGACGGATGGCAAGTGGGACTATCAACGAACTTGCGTTGAGGGACCAATCTTTGATGCTGCCAAGCTAGTCTGGTAACCGTCGGTAAATTCACTTGTCATTGAATTCTCTTCCAACCGCTGCCTCGGCAGTTTGTCAATCCGATTCGATCGTTGCTGCGGTCACCGAAGCGTTCGAAATAGCCGCTTCTCGTGTATCGCAGCCCGTCTCGCTTGTGATTGTCTTCTTTAGCTGCTCCGACGCGTCGACCATGTCAGAGGTCGTCGCATATAAGCTGGCAACGTTAGCTCCAGAGGCAACCATAATCGGATGCTCGGCTGAAAGCGTCCTCGGCGTGAGGACCGAAATCGAACAGCAAACTGCCGCAAGTGTCATGGTAATCGCCGGTCTTCAAGTTGCTCCCAAGCCTTTCAATGTCGAGTATCAACCCACCGCCGATGGGCCTTCGCTCTTCGGTCTACCGGACGCATTACTCGAGGAATCGATGCCGGGCAGCGGTCTTTTACTACTGGCTGATCCATTCTCGTTCCCAATTGATTTGATGACCGACCGTATCGCACAGGAGTCTCCCGGACTGCCAATCTTGGGTGGCTACGCAAGCGGAGCCGCCGGCCCTTACGAGTGCGGGTTAATCATGAACAGCAAAGGAAGCCTCTTGGGAGCGGTTGGTATCTTGCTTCCTCCCGAGATTCAAATCCAACCACTGGTCAGCCAAGGCTGCCGCCCAATCGGCACTCCGATGACGGTGACGAAGGTTGACGGAGGAACCATCCTAGAACTTTCCGGTAAGCCTGCCCTTCCTCAGCTTCGTGCGCTCTACGAAGAATCGTCAACCAGCGACCAAGAACTGATGCTCAAAAGCCTTCTGATCGGACTTTCTGTGTATGACGCAAATGGCAAACAAATGCCTCATGATTTTCTCGTCCGACAATGCCTTGGCGTAGACGATGATGTCGATGGAGTCGTACTCCCCGAGCCAGCGCGAGTCGGCCAATCGGTGCAGTTCCACGTTCGCGATTCGGAAACAGCTCACGCGGATCTTCAAGTCGCCTGCAAACGTGTTGAATCCAAGTATGGACAACCGTTAGCAACTCTTTTGTTTACATGCAACGGCCGAGGCACCCGAATGTTCTCCGAACCTCATCATGATGCAAAAGTACTTGACCACTACTTCCCTAACGCACCACTTGCTGGCTTCTTCGCGGCAGGAGAGTTCGGTCCAGTAGGCAGCAAAAGCTATGTTCACGGATTCACTGCAACAGCAGCGATTCTCTATGCCGCGGCTCCTCCTGGCTAGCAGACAAGACGAGGACTGCTTGTATTTGAAACGGGCATCACATTAATATAACTTTGTATCAGATTATCGTATTGAGCAATCGTCATTCAGTCGCGAGATTCAACACTGCAAGTTGGCTCACGGAGACTTTTTTTTGCGGATCGATTTACCAAGCAGAGCTCCAGTAGGTATCCCTTCGAAAACAGCAAACTCGCCGCCGACGAAGACATGCTTGATCCCAGTCGGTGGTTTGTACGGTTCCTGAAAGGTAGCTTGATCCCGAAAAGATTTTGGTTCAAAAACCACAATGTCTGCGACGTGCCCCACCTTTAGCAATCCCCGGTCTGACAAGCCAAGTATCTCTGCCGGTAAACTGGTAGCGCTGCGTATCGCCGCTTCAAGACTGAGTGTTTGTTCCTGAATCGCGTAGTAACCAATCTTGCGTGGGAAAGTCCCAAACGAACGCGGGTGAGGCATATCGGACGAGATCACTTTTGCACTACCATCACTGGCCGTAGCCACCCATGGGAATTTCATTGCCATGCGAACGTCTTCTTCGCTCATCCCAAAATTAACGACCGACGCTCCACCGTTCGCTTCAATCGCCAGCACAACATCGACCACTTCCATCAACTCGGCTTTCGCGATCTCGTCGAGACTTTTTCCGACCCAATCGCGACGGTATTCACAGCTCGCAATTTGAATTCTGCCGCTTGATCTCAAATCTTGAACAACTTCTTCACGAATCTTCCCGGAATCGGCTGGATCCGCTAATCGCTTCTTCAAGGCTGAGCGACCACCTGAACGGGCCCATTGAGGAAGCAACGTGGCTTCGAGCGATGTACTCGACGCCATGTAGGGATACTGGTCAGCTGTGACTCGCTTCCCCTCTCGTCGAGCGTCTTCAATGATCTTTGCAGCAACGTGCAAGGTTCCCCAGTACTGTTTGCCGGAGGCCTTGAAGTGGGAAACATGTGTCGGGCAACCAGCTTCGCTTCCGATTTGGATAGCCTCTTCAACACTTTCAAGCAACGTTCGTCCCTCACCGCGAATATGACTGACGTAAAGTCCACCATGATTAGCAATTTCCTTCGATATCGCAATCAACTCTTCCGTCTTCGTAAAAGTCCCCGGAACATAAATCAATCCCGTGGCCATTCCAAACGCTCCATCCTTCATAGCAACTCCGGCCAGTCGCACCATCTCTTTGAGCTCATCTTCCGTCGGATCGCGATCGTCTTTGCCCATAACCGCAGTTCGCAAGCTACCGTGCGGAAGGAGATGAATCACGTTCGATCCCGCTCCATCTCGATCGACTTGGTTGAGATACCTTGCCACGTCGACATGCCCCATCCCGCAGTTTCCTGTAACGACCGTTGTACAGCCTTGCATCAAATAGTTGTTGTTGCTTCGTCTATCTTTATCGAGTAGACCTTCGTCGCTATGCGTGTGTAAATCGATGAAGCCGGGAGCAACGACCATGCCAGCGCAATCGATCACCACATCACCCACATGCTTTAACCCAGCCTCCATCGCGACAATCTTGCCGTCATCGA
Organism: Pirellulaceae bacterium; assembly: GCA_031412775.1. Lineage (GTDB taxonomy): Bacteria > Planctomycetota > Planctomycetia > Pirellulales > Pirellulaceae > JAIYDQ01. The sequence goes on from JANODQ010000284.1 coordinate 5,008, forward strand.
TCGCGATGTCCAACAACTTTGCGATTGATCCGTCACCGACTTGAACCGATCCATTCTTCAAAAGCAAATCGCATCGTTCCACAGCGGAAGCGGTAGTTGTAACGGCAATGACCAGTAACCAACACGAACGTGGAATAAAGAAGCTGTCGAGCATAAGAACAAACCAATTCGCATTATGGAAATTGAAAGCCTTGCAAGACGTTCGCTGATTTAAAAGATAACGAAACCAAAGAACGTCGATCTATTCATTCTACCGAGAAATCAGTAAGCATACGTGAGGGTACATAAGTGAAGACGATCGTTGTTGCCGTAGGTTCGATTTGAAGTGGCTTACGCTATCAAATTGTGAAAAACATAAACACAGGGTGGCAAACTGGCCTTACGAAAAGATCTCTTTTTTCTTGAACCGTAGACGCTCGTGTTGAAGACTGCCCACTTGGTGCAACCTGCCACCGCAAACCAATGAAAAACCAGCTGACGCGACGTGCAAGTTATCTGTAAGGGCACCCAACCCGCCACGTGCTTGCGATGCGTGTTAGAAGGGCTTTCATTACAAAAAAACTGAAAAATTAAAAATCGTACAACTTCAAAAAACGATAGCCGATCTTTTGGATCGGTCGGAAGAATATCGCACAACGTCTCAGGCCCAGAATGCGATGCCGTCAAACATCAGATGAACTTCTTAAGATCAAAGAGCATTGGCGATTAGCGAGAACTGTCCAATTTGGTGATTTTTTGAAAACTTTTAGCGAGTGCAGGATACAACTCTCGATAGACCTCGAAACCTGCTGTATAGGCTTTGCTATTTGTCTTTTTGGGAGCTGTTTTTTCGACAACAGAAATGGTCGCCTTGCAAGCTTCCTCAATGTCTTTGTAAGCTCCATCTCCAACAGCAGCGAGCAATGCGACTCCGAAGGCTGGCCCTTGCTCCGCATTGATCTTACAAGCAGCCTGCCCAAAGACATCTGCCATGATTTGCGTCCAAAGAGGACTCTTGGATCCGCCACCACTTGTGCGGATCTCTTTGACCGGTACTCCCATTGATTGAATGATGTCCAGCGACTCTCTCAATGAGTACGCCACGCCTTCCATGACCGCGCGAGCCATGTGACCACGCGAATGA
>JANODQ010000285.1:0-3231 GCA_031412775.1 Pirellulaceae bacterium
GATACTTGGGACGCTTTAGGTGGTGGTTGGACGCGCGAGCAAGTCCTTGAGATATTAAAGGACAGTCGGCTCGGAACTTATGGGACGCTTGCTCTAGTAACCGGATTGGGCTGCCGCGCGACTTCGATGGCTTCGATCGCGTCCGTTGGAACTTGGGAGACCCTCTTCGCAGTTATGGCCGCCGCGGCGATCGGTCGAATCGCGATTGTCGTCATGATGGCTACCACCGCTCCGATCGGTGATCGCGCTTCGCAAGCCAAGGATGTCTCAGGTACTCAAACAATCAAGCATGTCATGATCGCTACAGCAATCAGCACCTTGTTTTGGCTCCCATGGTTTTTCATGAGCTTTCAAAATGCTTTTTTATCATTGATTGTCTCAAGCGGTGTGATGATTTGGTTTCGCAATAAAATCCTCCAAAGAGTCGGTGGAACCACTGGCGATTTCCTTGGCTGTACAGCTTTTTTAGTGCAACTGATCTTCTTGATCGGAGCATCGTCGCAATGAATCCACCAAATCTACTACTGATTCGCCATGGCGAAGTAGAGCGCGAATACAAATCTATTTGTTACGGCCAGATGGACGTACCTTTGAGTGAAGCAGGCCGCGAAAAATCGATTCGACTTGCAGAAAAACTTTGTTGCGAACACCGCCCTCGTTACATCTTTCATAGCGGTCTACAAAGGACCAAGTTTCTCGCAACGGAAATCGCTCAATGGATTAGTCACGATTGCGAAGTCATAGAAGATCATCGACTTCGAGAGCGAGATTTCGGCGATTGGCAAGGCAAATCTTGGGACGATATTTTTGCCAGTGATCCCGAACACTTTCATGATTTAATCGAGCAACCAAAGTCGTATCGTCCACCCCAAGGCGAAACGACAAACGAAATGCAGTGCAGAATTGTCGCTTGGCTCGACAGGCTTTCGCTGATCTCAAATAATCCACCAGCAGTTCCGATCATCGCCATCTCACACAGCGGACCTATAGCGGCCGCTTGCGGCACACTATTAAACCTCCACGCAAGAGACTGGGCACCATGGACGATTCGCAATCTAGAGGCCGTCGCAATCGATCACTTGCAATCTACCAGTCTCATCTCCGCCAAAATTTGTAATCTCCTAACATCGAACGTTGAATAGCAAGCTCCAACCCAAAATGGAGCAGAAATCAAAACTTGAGAATTTTTTCATTTTAAGCAAGCTCGCGAGCAAGCATCGCTGAAGTTGTACGAATTCACAAGTCAAGGCAGGATACGTCATGCGATCTAAACATCTCAAACCGAGGTTAAGCTGCGCGACAAAAATGACGGTTCAGTGGGAAACATAAATGTGGTTCTCGTCAAATACGACGATCGAGAAAAGATAACAACTCGTCACGTGATGGTTCCGTTGCGGGCTTGATAGTTGAAGCCGACCGCGAGATCACTATTTCGTTTGATTGCAAAGTCGAGCGTCTCTAAAACTCGGGATTGATTCTCATTTGTTACATATTGACTGCCAACTGCTCAAGCCTCGCCAACTACTTTGCTGATCATGGAGCTATCGGATAGTGACAACTACTTTCACCAGCGAAATAACGCGAGCCGTCCGGTGAATCGTTGATAACGCAATTAAACTTTCGCATGCGCCACCGGGCATCTTGCGCCAAACGTCTAAAATAGATGGCATTGTGCGTCAGCTAGCGGTAAAAATACTCATGCCGCCACTTGCTTGCGCTGCGTGTTATCGAGGTTTTCATGGCTCGAAGAAACTGAAGACTCACAATATTGCAAGTTTAGAATGGACGGGTCGTGCTGCGGTATACCCATTTTTAGCTGTTGCCTGAGTAGAATTAGGTGTATCCAGAACGATTCGTCGAGGAATTTCCCGCCTATTGAGCGGCCAGCCGGAAAATTCTACCCCGTTTCTTCGCCTCCATTTGAAACGATGAACGCCATCTAAATCGCCACCGCGATCTTCTGTGAAAGCTCTACGCGTAAAGCAATTTACAGGTCGAAACAGCGGTCATTTTGCGAGTTGGGCGGCTCCAAACTGCCCGGTGTTTGATTCTTGAAGTACGATCCGCAGTTTCACCTCGGTTTCCATCTTCGATTTTGACAAAAACGACTTCTGCGAGAGCCTTCTTGTGTTCAAGGGCTAATTGCGACTATCCTCTTGGGGTAGAAATAAATATCACACAAGAATGGAGTACTCTCACCAGTGTTAGTCGCAGCCACGACCGCTTGTTTTCCTCAGGTTCCTATGCCTGAGGTCATCGAGCTTCTCATTGATCTGGAATTTACCTGTGTTGAGATAGCTATCCATGACGACTCGGACCAGCTTCCGTCGGAACGGCTCGTCACGGATTTTGCCGAAACACTTCGCCTGGTCCGTGATACCCACCGCTTGGATATCAGCAACTACGACGTTCGGCTGAATTCGACTGGGGAAGAGCACTACGATCGATTCAAGCTGGTCTGCCAGCTTGCCAAAGCCACAAAAGTGGTCACTCTGACAGTTCCTAGCGCCCCTCAGGGAACGCCCTTTAACGAGGAAATAGAGCATCTCAAGCGACTCGTCGAGCTCGGAGAAGAGCACGGAGTTCGTGTCGGGATGCGAAGCCAGATTGGGCGGCTAAGCGAAGACCCCGACACAGTGAAAAACATTTGCGACTATGTTCCGGGCCTCGGGCTCGCACTAGATCCGAGCCAATACCACTGTAGTCCGAATCGAAACAAAAACTACGACCGATTGATCAAAAACGTCTTTCACGTTCACCTTCGAGATTCAAAAAAAGACCAAATCCAAGTCCGAGTCGGTCAGGGTGAAATCGAGTACGGCCGATTGATCACACAGCTTCAGCGAGTCGGATACGACCGAGCTCTTTCGGTTGACATCCAGCCTATGGAAGGCATGGACTCGCGTCAGGAACTTCGAAAACTCAGGCTCTTACTGGAAAGCCTACTTTAATTCTGAAGATTCGAAAGAAATCCTGAGCCCGCGAAATCGGGAATGGTCACTGCCGGACCCTTTCCGATACTCATTAGCAATGACTATGGGATGTCTAATAACAAAGCAGGAGACCGTTTAAAAAGTCGGCGGTTCCAGGATCCGAGCGTAGTGTTCTGGATGGCGGTCTGCCCATCGGTCGATCACATGTTGGCCCGGAACACGTACAAGGCATTTATTGCGTGCTCTATCCAAATCGATTCTTCCGATGATGATTGCTTCGTCGTCTCGAGATCCTGGA
>JANODQ010000286.1:0-13824 GCA_031412775.1 Pirellulaceae bacterium
CTTGGAAGCTCCGCACGCGACTAACTATCCAAACCCGTACACCCTTATCTTGGACACGGATGACGCGGAAGACACGGAGTAAGAATTCACACACACAAGTTTCCGTGTCGTCCGCGAAATCCGTGTCCCTCCCGCTCCAAGGATCAATCACACTGTTACGTGAGATTACTTAAAAGCCAATCAAACAATGAGCTTTAGTAATGCGAAAAGTAGAGATCGTAGAAGCTCCGCCTACGCCGAACAAACCAGACCTCTGTACGATTACGTTGCATTTCAACGGCATAGGTCGCCTAATTCTATGGGATCGCTTTTTCGTCTAGAGTTAGTCGAATGTTATCAAGGAAATCGTGTGGGGCTGGAAGATTGTCAGCGTAATAATACGGATAAAACGATGCGTATTGCTTGCGAACAGCCGAGATTACTTTGGGTTTTTGCTGTTCGAGCTTCGTGTTTTCGTGTGAGTTGAGGATATAATGTGGAGGTAGCGGCCACCTTTTGTTGGATGGACTCTACGAAATCGCAATACTTAAGCAAGGCATTAGATCGTCGATATGCGAGTCAATTCAAGTTCCAGGAATGCTTTTACTCTTGTTGAGCTTTTGGTTGCAGTCTCGATCATTGGGGTGCTGGCTGGTTTGATTCTCCCGGCGATTCAGCAAGCGCGTGAGGCTTCGCGTCGTATGCATTGTGCAAACAATCTTCGGCAATTGGGATTGGCGACACTGCTTTTCCATGACACTTACGGCGTTTTTCCTCCTGGACGGATTGCACCCAAACCTGGTGACGACGCAGATGTTTCTTGCGGTGGCGAGGAGCCTACTTGGCCCGTTCATATTTTACCATTCATAGAGCAGTTTTCGCTTCGTACTGAATGGGAGCCGTTCGATCCTTGGTATCACCAGTCGGACAAGGCACGCACGACTCCTATTTCGCTATTTGGTTGTCCCTCGCGGAGGAGTTCGTCGCAAACACTCGGGCTGCGACCAATGTCGACCGAGGGGGGAGGCGGTCGATTACCATGCGGATGCCCTTTGCCTGGAGGCACGATCACAACCAATGTTACCGGGCTTGTTAGTGACTACGCTGGTAACCACGGAGACTTGTCTCCCGGATCCAATGGACTCGAAACGGATTTTTATTTCGGTGGGAATGGGACTGGCGTATTGATTACGTCTCGTGCGGCGTGTCGCGATGGCAAGCCATTTGATTGGAGCGATAAGCTGCGAATGATTAATGCTGTCGACGGAACAAGCAATACGATACTCATTGGCGAGAAGCATGTCCCTGCGGCACAATTACTTAAATTTCCAGAAGATAGCCCGATGTATGATGGCGATCATTTACCAGCGAGCATGCGATTGGCAGGCCCCGGATTGCCGATTGCACAGGGACCATTTGACAACGCTTCGACATTCTATGCCTTCGGATCATGGCATTTGGGAAGCTCTCAGTTTGTCTTGCTAGATGGTAGCGTTAAATCGTTCTCCACATCGATGGACACCGTTTCGCTGGGCCAGTTAACGAATCGAGCTAATTCGCAAGTCGAAGCGGTCTTCTTCGATGATTAATTTTGTTGACGTCGTGGTTTTCAAGTTGTAATTAAGGTAAAACGCGAATCATCAAATTGACAAAGTTGTCATCATTTTTTTTCACCTCGGCCGTAAGTCCAGAGCTGCCATAATCCGAGTAAGCTGCAGGTACTCTTGGGCCATGCTCGTGTGATTTTCCGAACCCTTCCGCAATGATCATTTGCTGAACAATCACATCATGCCGACCCGCAATGGCTCCGTCATCGATAGAGAATGTACTAAGCGAAAATGAACCGTCGGCTTTGATTTTCCCTCGAGCGATTACCCGCGAATCACTACCCTCCGAGCGAAACTCAACGCTCCCCATTTCGACAGGCTTTCCAGACTCGGTAACGACGCGTCCTTGAACTTGGTAGGTCTTAGGGCCGCTCGGACCGCAGCCTGCCGAAAACAAAGCAGCAGTGGCCATCAGACAAGTCATCATGTTGTTGATAGCTTTCGCGGACATCAGCCGTTTAATCTGGCTGGATGAAAACGCTATTTTTCCTGAGCCTTCGGCACTAGCCCCGGGTGCTATCGGGCAGATTGTGGCAATATCGAAACCCGTGATTAGCGCCATCGGCTCAGGGTTTCGCTTAGTCGCAACGTGACAAATTGTGGCGACGACGGAACCCGTGTCTAGCGCCATCGGCTCAGGATTTGTAATCACGAACTCAATTTGAGTTGTTGCAATCGATTGCATTGTTACCCAATTAGCTTAAGCTGCGGCTTCCTGAGAATGACCTTGGAAACCGAACAGTCGACTATCCAATTGATATAGTTTGGAATTACCTAGTTTTCCAACCTCGGACGTTACACCACAGCGATCAAGAACATACGCGACTTGCTGAGCGAACCATCGCGGGCGATCCAGCCACTGTGCGAGAATTGCTGTATCAAAAACAATCGGCGTTTCGCGTTTGCGTTTCGTTCGTTTAATAGCTGATTGCTGAATTGAAATCTTAGGATCAAACGTCGGTTGCATCAACACCATGCGCCAAAGATCGTCGATGCCCTGAAAGATAAGCTCATCATGAATCGAGACAATTGTTTGATCAAGTACGCGGTACTGCTTGGCTCGCACGCGGCGCTTCTTTTCGGGCACGCGTGTTTCGATAATGTCCAGTAGCGGTACTTCCAAAGTCATCCGCGGATGGGGGAAGACTTGCGTGAAATGAAGAAGACTTGCAAATACATCCAGATGAGTACTGAGTTTAGGACTGCGGCGTTTCCGAGTAACCTTCAGTGATTTGTCATCCAGCGTATGAATCCACTTATTGGCGACAATCGGTTTCACGACTCGTACCGAATGATCTTCTAGAAGCTTTGCGACCTTGTTTCGAATTGCCCCCAGCCCAGCATGTTGGACTTCGACAAGTCTTCCGCAATCATCAATGGCATCGATGCGAAAGGTACCGACACGAACTTCAATCTGGGATTCGTCGGCCGCATAATGAGCCTTCAGGGTTCGATGTAAGCTTGTTTCCATTGTCTACCTAAGATGGTCTTGGAATACCGAAGTCTTCTATCGTAAGTAGGGTCGTTAGTTTTAATCCGGCGGCTTCGAATGCTGCTCGTCCACCTTCCAAGCGATCAATCACGGCGACGACTCCTAACACTTCAAGCCCGAAGTCTTGTACTGCCTTGACGGCTTGGAGAGCGCTCCCTCCGCTGGTGACAACGTCTTCTACGATTATCGCTTTCATTCCCGCTTGGACTGGTCCTTCTACCAAGCGACCCATGCCATGTTGCTTGGCTTCCTTGCGAACCATGAAGCCCAGGGTATTCAAGCCTCGTTGGCCAGCGATGGTGACGACCCCGGCTGTAATTGGATCCGCGCCGATAGCCATTCCGCCAACGCAATCCGGGAAGGAATCGGCGTACTCGATGCTGATTGAATCGAGCATTCCACAAGCGATTTGATTGATGCCTTGCGGATGTAGAGTCACGTGCCGGCAGTCAAGGTAGTACGAGGCCTTTTTACCGCTTGCGAGGGTGAAGTCCCCGAACCGGAGTGCATGTTGCCGAACAATTTCAATCAGTATTTTCTTTGAGTAAGTCATAATCGGGGTATTATCCCAAAGACTTTGCTCTCGGATAGTCCACTATGAAGTCTTATCGTTTGATCGTTACTTGCGAACCGCGGCTAAGCATGGAGAACACGTCGCCGGCATCGAGTGGTGAGAGGCTGATACAACCAAGCTTTGCGTTCTCTGCACCGCCACTGGTGGCAGTACCGTGAATGCTGACGTCTTGGCCGAGATCGATCCACCAGCCGCCGTAGGGGTTGCGAGGATCTTGACCATCGATCTGTGTTCCGCCTAAACCGTAGTAGTTGCGATTGCGTTGTTTATCGAGAACTTGGAAGACTCCTTCTTTGGGCACTGGGTCGGCACCTGAGGATATCGGGAATCGACCTGCATAGAGCTCGCCAAGGAAAACCGTCATCTCATTCTTCTTCATGTCGACTTCAGCACGGAATGGACCTTGGAATACTTTAAGCTTGGTGCCGGGAGTCAGGCTGCTGGTGACTTCTACCGCATTGATTTTCGCGAGAAGTTCAAGCGGGATTTCGAACCGCTTGGCGACCATATCAATAGTTTCACCAGGTCCTACGACGTAGGGCGTATCTAACAGGTGGCGACGAGAATAGATTGTCTCACCGGCAAGCGAATCAAGAAGATCAATTAAGTCGCGGGTTTGTGCTTCGCTCAATTCAGGCGACCCATAAAAGACACTCAGGGTTGCAAGTGCTTCTTTCATTTCGCCACGATTGATCTGCTCCAATGCCGTTTGCTTTGCTGTCTCGTAGGACCGACCGGTGAGTGTTGATTTGCTTGGCTGTGCAGCTTGAGATGGAGTCGTGCTTGCGGGAGTATCGCTTGCGATAGATGGTGACTCGCTTTCGGAAAACAGATTGTCATTTCCGACCGTCTTCACAGGCATTGCAAAGGTTGGAGGTGAATCAAGTTCGACGGGAGGTTTTGCTGGATTGCTTCTTGTGTTAAGCCCGAACGGTGCAGTGCTGTCGCTTGCAATATCGATCGTCTTAGGTGCTTGAGGAAGAGTAAGTTCAAGTGGCTTGATGTTTGGCAAGCTTGTTAGTTGGGGAGGTGCAAGAGATCCGTTGTTTGAAGCGGAGTTGGTGCTGACGGGTGCTCCAAAACTTGGAGCGGGTCCTGCGAACGAAGGGGCAGCGGCTGGCTTCAGACCGGAGTTTCGTGCGAAGCCACCCGAGAATGAATCAGAGTTCGTTGAAGCTGAGAACGGAGACGACCCAGGTGCCGAAATATCGACGTCCAAATTCGCCTCGCTATCAAGCATCGCTTGGAGCTCAGGTGGAAGGTCCGTGCTGGCTCCGTTGATTGCGATATATGCACCGTAGAGTACGACTAATAATAAGACAACAACAACAGCTGTTTTTATGGTTTGCACTGTGGTCCTCCTTGACCATTTGCTACCCAGAATCGGAATTGGCCCTCCAACCATTGAAGACCCAGTGTTTATTCTTTTCCGATCGATTGACTTGGTATAGAGAATGTTCGTGTCGAATGCCATATCAGTTTTTGTCTAGAATCGGCTGAACTCCGATTTGCAGCTAAGTCTGAGTTATCTTTATATTTTGCTGTTGGAATATGTATCAGAAGTCCGTACAAACGAATCTCTATCTGGCATTCGAAATCAGACACTGGACGTCGAAACGGACTATCATGCTCAAGGCGTTGGAGCTTGCAGGCTTTAAGAGTTTTGCAGACAAAACACGATTCGATTTTCCCGATGGAATCACCGTAGTCGTAGGACCTAACGGCTCTGGGAAGTCGAACATCGTTGATGCGATCAAATGGGTTTTGGGAACCCAAAGTGCAAAAAGCCTGCGTGGCGAAGACATGGCCGATGTGATTTTCAAAGGTTCCGCAGCAGGCGGTAGAAAGCCATCTAATTCTGCGGAGGCAACGCTAATTCTCGACAACACTGAGCGGAAGCTTGACGTTGACGCGGAGGAGATCCATGTCACACGACGGGTCTATCGTAGCGGCGAAAGCGAGTACATGATCAACCGGCAGCCATGTCGCTTGAAAGATGTCAAGGACTTGTTTCGCGGTTCGGGGGTTGGAGTCGATGCCTATAGCTTGATCGAGCAAGGTAAGGTCGATCGCATGTTACAGGCTTCTCCTAAAGACCGTCGCGCGATCTTTGAGGAAGCCGCGGGTATATCGCGATTTAAAGCCAAAAAAGTTGAAACCGAACGTAGACTCTCTCGCGTAGACCAGAACCTCGTTCGTCTCAAAGATATCGTCGACGAAGTGCATGGTCGATTAACGAATCTCAAGAGCCAAGCGACGAAAGCGGCTCAATATCGCGAGATGACTCATCGTATGACGAAGCTCCGTCATCGCGAGGGCGTCGCACAGCACCAAGTCCTTATCGCTCAGTCGACGAAACTTCAAAGTGACGCTGATGCACTAAAGGAATCGCTTCCGTCACTGGAGGACCAAGCTAGAGCGTCTAAGAACGATGTCGAGCAGCAAGATCGAAAGATTGCGACCGCAACGAAAACACTCGAACAACAGCAAGAGGCCTATCAGGCCCAGCGAGAACGTATCGCGAGCCTTGAGAGTTCACGTTTCTCGTTTCAAACACGAATAGTTGAATTGACCGCCGAGAAAGGGCTGGCGATTAGTCGACTAGAGTCGCTTGAGCAACGTGTAGATTTGACAACAGAACAAATTGTAGAACGCCGTGAAGAAGTCAAGCTCCTTAGCGGAACACGACTCGATCAAGAAGTACGAGTTGGCGAATTGGAGAACAACCGCAGTGTCGTTGATCAACAATTTCAAGAGCATTCTTCACAAGCGGATTCTCTACGCACAAATTTGGCGCAACTAGTAAAGAATGTCCAGCAGTATCAGTCACACATAGCGATCGAAAATGGAAAGCTTGAGCAATTCGAGCAGGCAGTTGCCGAGTATCAGTCGCAGATCAATTCCGTTGAAAAATCCATTGAACAGCAAGTCCAACATTTAGAGCAAAGCAAAGCTCAATTAGTAATTTGTCAACAGGTATCACTTGATGCCGAAGAAGCTTACGTAGCGGCGCAGCACGAAATGGAGTCGATTCAGAAGCAACTCGCCGCGGTCCAAGAAAAATCTATCAGTGATCAGGGACGCCTGCACGGAACTCACGAGCGTCTGCTTCTTCTACAACAACTTGATGAGCAACAAGAAGGAGTCGGGCGAGGTGCAAAAAGACTATTGGAATTGGCTAAAGAGCAACCGCATGCACCTTGGAATTCGGTTCACGGACTTGTTGCAGATTTAATTGAAATCGACGTACATTTGGCACCGTTGATTGATGTCGCACTTGGACAGAAAGCGGAAACCGTCGTTTTAACCGATGGAACAATAGTTGAATTGGTCCGAGATGGCGCAGTGCAACTAGGCGGTCGCATTTCCATGCTTAGGATGGACCGATTGCCGAGTCGACGGGGTGGAGAGCGAATTCAGTTAGACGGTTTGCGAGGAGTACTTGGTCGAGCGGATCGGCTTGTTCATACCAAGCCTGAGTATGCCCCGCTTCTCCAGTTTTTGCTTGGTAACACATGGCTTGTTGATACTTTAGCAACGGCACTTGATCTTAGCCATCTTCGAGGAGCCGGGCTCAGCTTTGTGACCGCTGAGTGTGAAAAAATCGACGCGGACGGAACTGTGTCGATTGGATCACTTCAGACGGCTCTTGGGTTAGTCTCACGACGTAGTGAGATGACTTCCGCACGCGAACAAATTGTTGAACTGGAGAAATCAATAGTCGAAAACGCAAATATTCTTGCCGCGGTACAGCTCTCGATCGCATCGCAGCAAACGGTTCTTCGCCAACGCAACGAAGTTACTCGCGACGCAAACCAGCAACTCTCGAACGCTACGGCAAAGATTGCATCGGAAACAGCAACCATGGATTTGCTGTTGCTTCAACGCGACGGCCTTAAAGAATCTTTTACGAATACTCTGGACAAGAAGGTTTTAAGTCAAAATGCAGTCGCGGTGGCAACAGAATTCCTAAACCGATGTGATGAGGAAGTTCTTGGTCTTGAGACTAAGCTACTCGACATCGAATCCGTTTTGAAATCTCTAGAAGGTCAGCGTAACAATTTGCAAGAAGTCATCACGAATGAAAGAATCCAGTTGGCAAAGCTGGATCAAAGATTAGAAGGGTTATGCGTAACACTGGATCAATTGAATCGCGATGCCTCTGAACGCCAGGAGCTAGTTTCGCAAACTGTTGAAGCAATTGCCGGCACAGACGCTCGGCTAATCGCGACGATCGATCAATCCGCACAAGCCGACGCCGAACTTGGTTCGCTCGTGTCGCAGTCGCAGACGACTCATCATCAGCTCGCCGCTGATCAAGCCGAACTGGAATCTTTTCGCGTTCAGCGAACCTTATGTATTAAGCAACTTGAGCAGTGTCAACGTCATGTTGAGAAGTCGATGGAAAGGCAAGAGTTGCTGTCCCAGGAGATGTCTCGCTGCGGCGATGCAATTGAGCAACTTTTCGCACGTTACTTGAAGGACTACGAGATTGATATCTCAAAAGCTGACGTGGTTGACTCAGATGACGAACCAATGGATCTCGAAAGTTTAGATTCGGAATTGAATCAGCTTCGCGCGAGTATTGCCACGGTCGGTGCGGTGAACATGGAAGCGTTGGCTGAACTCGATTCACTAGAAGCCCGATACGATGTTCTTCATGAACACTATACGGATTTGGTAACGAGCAAAGAAAACTTACGAAAGATAATCGAAAGAATAGACAACGAATCAAAGAAGATTTTCACGGAAACACTCGACGCAATTCGCACCAATTTTCAAACGCTTTATCGCCGTTCATTTGGTGGGGGTTCGGCGGATTTGGTTCTTGAAGCGGGTGATGATGTGATGGAGGCAGGAGTCGAGATCGTCGCAACACCACCAGGCAAAACGGCACTCTCGAATTCTCTGCTTAGTGGTGGGGAAAAGGCGCTCACAGCCGTCGCTTTGATTATGGCCATCTTCCAATTCAAACCAAGTCCATTTTGTATTCTCGACGAAGTAGACGCTCCATTTGACGAGGCCAACATCGGTAGGTTCGTTGCAGTTTTGACTGACTTCCTACACATGACAAAGTTTGTCGTAGTCTCTCACAGCAAGAAAACAATGACCGCTGCCAACACAATCTACGGTGTTACGATGCAGGAAAACGGGGTATCTCGACAAGTCGCAGTTCGATTCGAAGAGATCGAAGAAGAAAGCTTCGACGACGATGAGAGTGATTACGAGCACAAAAGCGCCGCGTGATTTCGCCATTTAGCGAGATACTCGAATGCTCACCGTGGTTCTTAAGTTAGGCGATGCTTTTCCGAAATAATGCCGTTTTCCTTCATCACTTTTCGAGACTTTCCGTATCGAAAGGTTTGCGTACATAACAAAAAAAAGCAACTGGCTCGTTTTACATTGAACCAATTGCTTGTCTAAAAAACACGGATTTTGATCTACGCTTACGGGGTAGGCGGATCAAATCCTAGAGTCTGATTAAATCTCTGACGGAGACGTCCGAGGTCCGCTAGAGTTACCACACCATTCCAATCGGAATCGAAACTCGCTGCAGAGGCAGGTGTTCCTGGCGCTCCAACCGTCAAATTAAAGCTCTGTCGAAGTCGACCTAACTCGGCTAGGTTCGTCGTACGGTTTCCATCCGAATCACCAAATAGTCGGAAGAACGCATCGGCCTGGGCCGCTCCTCGTATATGGTTGTCTCCACCAGTACCATCTCCGTTACCATCCAGTTGGACACCACCGGAAGTTACTGCACTAGCATTAATTGTCATTCGATAATTCCCATCGGCCAATGAGCCACCGAGAATGTCTAAACCCGAGAAAGTTAACAGAGCTCGGGTCTGAGTACCAGCATTGATCGTGCTTGGTGCTACGCCGATAGTCAGTGCAGTGGTTGGAATACTTTCCCAAGTCCCTGCAGCAACGTTTCTGCGATCCAGAGTAAACGCCCCACTGGCAATATCTACGACCGAATTAAAGTCGACCGTAATGCTACGAACCATCGATCGCTGTGTGCCTGGAGCGTTACTATCACCGAAGACCACATCTGACACCCTTGGAGTGGTGACACCTGCGGGCTGAACGGTTAATGTGAAGACTACCTCGGAGAATGCACCGCTTCCATCTGTCACACGAATGACGAGGTTCGATGTGCCAGATTGTCCGCTTGCAGGAGTCACCATCAACGTTCGATTTCCACCGGTCCCGCCAAAGGTGACGTTAGCAACTGGAACCAACGTTGTGTTAGAGGACGATGTTACCGACAGTATCAGATCGTTGAGAGCCGTTCCAACATCAAAGACCGTTACTGGAATCGCAGCCGTTGGTGTTTGGAATGCAGTTGTTTGATTGCCAATGTTGGAAATCGTTGGTGCAGTGTTAGGCACCGCACCTGGTGAACCGCGATCGGTCAAAGCGTAGACAGCAGCGGAAACTGGGTTTCCTGCGGCATCTACGCCGGTCACTACGGGAACTGGGTTTATCGCCCCAGCTACGCCCACTACTGAAGCAGCCCAGCTAGCACCAATGTTGTTGTCAGAAGCGACACTCGTTAGATAAATACTACTTGCAAAAACAGGATTCGGTGAAACAGAAAATACGTTCGCTGGCCAAGGAGCGATGTCGTCATAGTTGACTGCATCGACCGTTGCGTTACTTGAATCACGAAGCAAGATGTTTTCGTTGATTGTACCCAGTGCTGACGGGTCATTAGCTAGATCTCCCCAGAAAATACCCGCAACTACCGCATTGGGTGATACGTTCCATGCACTACGAAACTGAGTATTTGTAACTCCACCAACCGGACCGTTGTAGAAGACACCGACTTGTCCCGGAGCCAAAGTCGTTCCGTTGGGAATCGCACCCCAATTGGTCGCGTCTTCGTCTTCGAATGACCAACCGCTCAAATCGGCAGTGACGGTTCCTCGGTTGACAATTTCGATCCACTCTCGCTTGACCGCAGTATTTGAAGTGCCATTAGCCGGTGCGTACATGATCTCGGAAATGATCACGTCTGCTATCTCGTCATCGGCGACGGTCACAACAGCGGAAGTGCTATTGAAGCCCGCAGTCGAGGCAGAAATCGTTACATTTCTAATTCCATGTGCTACTGAATTGTTGACGGCAGTTACGTTGAATACTACTGACGTTTGTCCGTCGAGAATCGTCGCTGTTTGTGGTACTGTCGCGACGGACGTATCACTGCTTGCAAGATTTACAGTCAAGTCACCGGTCGTTCCCAAGTTTCTTGTAATGGTTACGACAGCAGTTCCGCCATTCTCAGCAATTGGTCCAGTAGCAACAGAGAGACTCAGAGGTACGTCGGCAGTAGTGAAATTCCATGTGGTGGAGTCCGTATTCGCAATCCCGGGATAGGTAAGACCATTCGTATCACCTACGATCTGAATATTGTCTACGGCCCACCACCAATTATTAACACCCGTATTTCCGAATCGGAACCGCATAGACCCAGCCCCTGGGTTAGCATAGGTTACTGTCCTACGCTGGTCTACAGTGGCATTGGGCCCCGTCAGATCACCGGACGCGGTCGTGGAATCAAGTAATAGAAGATTTGTCCAGGCTCCCCCATCGATACTTACATCAACGGTACCAGTTTGGGTATCTTCTGCTCTGAAGCTGGAATCAAATGAAAGCCTTACAGTATCTGCATTCACTGTCGACAAGTTCACAGGACTAGTGACTACAAACGCATTAAACTGCCGCGCCGCCCACGGTGCATCTTCCCATTCGTCGTTGTCAGCGACAGCCACCGCTCCTGTTCCCAGAGTAAACGAAGTTCTGCCCTGGTTGCCTGAAGCAGTTGTCCAAAATCCCTTATCAGCAATCGACCAACCGCTCCATTCCGGAATACCGCCAGCCGGCATCAGCGAGTTATCTGTGCTGTAACCCGTTGGGAATGTTGTTGTAAAATCTCTGCCATTTGGAGTCCGTCCATTTGTCTCCAAGACCGCCGGTCCAAGAGTCACCAATTCAAAATCCTGACTTAGTAACCTACCACCGGTTTGGACAGCTGCAGCCGTGTTAAGAATCGCACCTCGTTCGAACGAGACGTAGTAATCGGTCAGGCCACGCAAATCGTTCGGTGGGTTGATCGTTGCTATGTTGCCCGAAATCGTAACCGCTGTCGACTGAATATCGATGCTTTGAGCAGCCTTACCGTCGGAGGTTCGGATGATATGAACAAATCCGTTCCCTTTCTTGATTGGCTGGTCAAAGGTCACGACAAGGTTTGCATTAGTTGGTACAGCCGAGGAATTGTCAGCCGGACTGACGCTCAAAACCTTAGGGAAGTCATCATCAACGACGCTAATCGATGCCGGAATCGAGAAGAAGTCCGTCACTGAAGCAGAAATCACCGCAGTTTGTAGACCATCACCTTCAGTGTCGTTGACCGCAGTGATTACGAAAGTCACGGAGGCTTGTCCAGCGGGAATCGTAACGGTCATTGGAACCGTGGCTTCGGTCGTATCGCTGCTGTTTAAGTTAACCGTAAGTGCCGGAGATGAAGGGCTGCTGATATTGCGAGTTACTGTACCGATCGCGGTGCCACCGTTTTCGTTGAACGATGTTTTATCGATGGTCACAGTCAACGTGGGAGCCAGAGTCGTCGTGAAGTTCCAAGCAGTAGGAATAACAATTCCTTGGAAAGGCAACCCATTGAATCCGCCAGTAATCTTGAGGTTGTCGATTGCCAAATATCCGGTCTCAAGACCATTTCGCTGTCCGAAACGAAAAATCATCGAGCCAGAGGTTGGGTTATTAAATGCCCCAACACTGGTCGCTCCAGTAATGCCAGTGCTAGATATCACTACTCGCGTGTTTTCGACGTTGCCACCGAAACCAGCAATGTCAGTCCAGCTAGCGCCACCGTTGTAGGAAACTTGGATCAATCCAATCGCCGTTCCCGAACGGCGAAACGAAGCATCGAATTCCAAGACCACGGAATCGGCTGCCATACCTGTCAGGTCAATTGGTGTCGTTTGGAGAAAAGAATTGTTGGCCGATGTTACGGCGATATTACCCTGACCGGCGGAGAAATTCGCGCTACCGCCGCCAGCGATGAAGTTAGCCCTACTAACGAATCTCCATCCCCCTCCTGCTGTCGAGCTAAATCCCGTTGGAGGAGTCGTGCCAACTGGAATTAAGTTGAAGCCTTGTTGTAGCAATATGCCAGCGGGAGTAGACGTCGAAGAGAGATCAATGAATGCGCCTTCGTCGACCAAAACGTAATATTCAGTGAGTCCAGGTAAATTGACTCTAGGGTTAATAGTAACGGTACTGCCTGCAATTACTACAATTGAAGGATCAACATCATTTACATTGATGCTTTCAATTAGCGAGTTATTGCTTGAACGAATGATATTGATCAGGCCGTTACCTTTTCGTACAGGACCGTCAAAGTTGATTACCAAATTACTCTGATAATCGACGTCGGTAGAACCATCTGAAGGACTGAGTGTTAGAACCTTCGGTCCCTCATTGTCTAAGACATCGATGGAGCGAACACCTTGAGCGAATGTAGGAGCATCAGCGGTGATAGTTACTGTTTGCGTTCGATCGCTAATCAAGTCATCGACCGCAGCAATTGCAAAGGTAACCGACGCTTGATTTGCTGGGATCGTTACAGTCGCAGGAATTGTCGCTTCGGTCGTATCGCTATTTCCAAGTGTCACGACAAGAGGATTGCTCCAGTTACCTATGGCTCCGTTTCGAGTGACCGTGCCTACTGCTACTCCGCCCATTTCACTGATGGCGATTTGGTCGATACCAACGGTCAATGTTGGGATGTCCAAATTCCAAGTGGTTGCGTTACTGATTCCAAGGAATGGAACGCCTACGACTTCCGCGCTTACCTTGACGTTGTCAATCGCCCACCACCATGTGTTGCCGCCGACGACACTCCATCGCAGTTCCATCGTTGACGCATTAGCTGGATTTTGAATGTTTCGGATAGGAACGTTGCCCTTACCGTTATCCGTGCCACCGGTGCTAATTCCAGTGTTAGTACCAGTAACGAGTCGTTCGTTCAAGTTTACTGGGTTGACGGTTGGAGAAGGATCGTTATTGCTTGTGTTCGTTGGATTCAAGGTCAATAAGTTTTCCCATGCACCACCATCGAATCTTACTTCCAACGTTCCTACTTGGGC
>JANODQ010000287.1:0-6512 GCA_031412775.1 Pirellulaceae bacterium
CGGTGCGAAACGCGATAGCCGGTCCGATAGTATAAACGCTGCTCGATTCCCTGAAAGCCAAACCGTTGAAACGTTTGCTACAATCTAAAAATGATACGAGTTTCAGAAATTTTCCATAGTATTCAAGGAGAGGGGCAGCTGACTGGCGTGCCCAGTGTGTTCATTCGTACAAGCGGTTGCAATTTGAGGTGTTGGTTTTGCGACACGCCTTACGCCTCTTGGAAGCCTGAGGGGGATTCGTTTAGCGTTTCCGAGGTGATTGCGAAAACGCTTTCTTACGCATGCGATCATGTGGTGATCACAGGCGGCGAACCGATGATTGTTCCCGAACTCCCGGAACTCTGCTCGGAATTAAGAAAGCTCGGCAAGCACATCACGATCGAAACTGCCGGCACGGTAATCCAAGAACCCAAGTTATCGTTTGACCTGCTACTGTGCGAATTGATGTCGATTAGCCCCAAGCTCAGTAACAGTGCACCCGCAGAGAGCGAAGCAAATAACTGGCACCAACGACACAATGAGACTCGGGATAAACCGGAAGTGGTCGCAAAATTGATTGCGTTGTCTACGGACTATCAACTGAAGTTTGTTGTCGGATCGATTCTCGACGCGGAAGAAGTGATGGAGTTTATTGCTGAATGTGCTGCTCTGGGGCTGAACGTTCCGTTATCAAAAACATTGATGATGCCGCGAGGCGTGACTACGGGGGAAATTGACCAACAAGCTGAATGGCTGGTACCGTGGTGTAGAGCAAAGGGCGTGCGCTATTGCGATCGCACTCATATCCGATGGTTCGGAAATCGACGAGGAACGTAAAGTTTTTCGGACTAATGTTGATTTCTGTTGCTCGAAGCCATCGCTTGACAAGTATCACTAATCAACATTTGTTGTGCTAATCACTTAGTGTTGGGTTTCTTTCTCGACTCGATCGATGGAATCATCTCTTCCAAACTAATATCTTGGTCGCTTGTCTTGGGGCCTTTTTCTTGCGTTTTGGGTACTATTTCCTGTACGTCAGTTTTTGAGTCGGCTTTATTCGGAGTGTTTTGCTTTTCAGTGGTCTGCTTTTTAGTGGAATCTTCGGCTGGTTTAGCAGGGGGCACTTGAACCCCGGGATCAACGTCACTTTCGCGGCGTGGTTCGGCGTCACTGACTTTGAGGACTAGCCGAACAAGCGTGTGCACGGGCGGAATATTTTCGGTGAACGCTTCAAAGACCAAACCGCTGTTGGCCGCGGCGCTCTCGACTGCCAAATCCATCGTTGCTGTTGGGAAGTTTGCGACGCAAATAAGGTCTCCAGAGTCACCGAGGTATCTTTGTTCACCAGTATCAACGTCCTTGTAGAAACCGCTCCCGGCGAACACCCAATCGTAGGACATTTCTTTAGTGGTCCCCATTCGTCGAATCCAATTCTGAGCAGGATCAACATGGTTTTTGCCCTCTGCATCGCGATACAGAACACTTATCTTGATGGTAGTTCCTGTGGCGGGACGATAGGGTTCGAATTGGGTTGGAGCTCCGTGCTCGGCACCGGCAGCCAATAGGCCTGCGTGAACATGCCTAGCAGCAGCTAAGACTGCGATGATCGATTCGTGTTCTTTTGTACCGGTTGGACAGGCCAGCATTTCTAGCTGCCCCTTGCGTAGCGTGACATAGCCGTCCACGATAACAAGACCGCGTTTTCCATCAACCCAAACGCGACCATCTGGAACAAGCCGCGTTGCATTCTTGGGTTCTCCAAACATTGCTTCCGCTTTGTTCAGTAGTTCTTCTCGTGTCGGAATTGGTTGTGCTCGGGCGTGAATTCCAACCGTACAAGCGATAGCCAGGATAGATGCCCAATGTGAAAGCGACGGGCAGATATTTTTCATTCGAGGTGCATACATATCAGAATCGCAAAAAACGTGAAAAAGAATCCTTGCATCTCCGTCGCCAGTAACAACAATTGCGACACAACATTCATCAATCTACCAAAAGCTTCCTTTCAGGACGATACACCTATGGACTGGGTAAACCCCAAAAGCAATCGCGAGTTGCCAGGCGTTAATAAATCATTGACTTCATCTACCGAATCGACAGTGATGGGCACAGACGGTGGAGGAACAATACTTGAAGATTCGCGACAAAAAACGATCAATGGAACGGAAGTACATCATTCTAACGATCGTGAGGCACAACACGTGGAAAAGGTAACTACTTGGCTAGAGAAACTTTGCCAAGACAATGTTCCTTCACTTCAGAAGTCACCCAAGCCGCCCCGGAGTAAGAAAAGTCGCCAGTCGACCGCTCACACTTCGACCGAGTTTAGTGCTTCAATGCGTTGGGGAACTGCGACGCTTCAGGTCGACATCGAAGAGGGCCCCGAGGTGCTCGCCAAGATCGTCGATCTCTGGCAAAGCCCGATCGCGGAAGGCTCGGAGTCTCGAAAGTCCAAGCAGTTAAAGTCTATCGAAAGTATCTCTAAGTGGATTGTGAAGTCGCTTCCTGTTCATGGCTTTGATGTCAACGTGGGACTTGTCAGTGCATCTTGGATTCACGGCTTGCGAGAACTCGGTGGCGAGCTACCGCAATCGCTTTGGCTAGAGACTTTGCAAAGCATCTTGACCCAAGTAGATCGCGCTTGGAGTGAAGAGCCTGAGAAAGGACTTTTTCCGTGGTTGCTGTGGGCCTGCGAAGTCCCGTTGGCACTGGCTACGAAGTTGTCTCACCTTGGCGGCAAGGACCGCATGGTTTTGGAAACGATAGAGAGGCTCAATCGAGTTCTCGAAGCTGCCGATGACTCTCTTGAGAATTGGTTAATGCATGGCGGTCATCAGCTTCGGGCATGTCTTGCTTCGATCGTGCGATGTTCTTGGTCGATGAGTTCGCTCGGAACAAAGGGCTTCTATGCAAAGCAGCGGAAGTCGCTTGCGAAACTGGTCGAACTGGCAGTCCGGTTAAGCGATCGCAACGGCGGACCTCTTCTAAGCGAACACGGCATCGAGAGCGATGATGCGGAACTTTGGAATGCGCTCTCAGAGATCTGTGCCCCGAATAAAAAGCTTGTCCGACTGTTGCAGGTAAGCGGCCTTCGGACTCTGCGTCAGACCAATCGAAAATCGGCATCGCGAAGCCTGAAAGCGATTACGAAGTCGGAGATCGTGAGACTACCGGCTCTTGGGTTTTATTCCGAGAAGGCAGAACTGGCGAGCATGCGAAAAGCTTGGGATCAACCCGGTGTTCGCATGGCAATCGATTATTCGCAAGAGCCGATGCGGATTGATATTCTGGATTTCGAAGGCAATCGAATTATCAGCGGCGACTGGGATCTGCAAATCACTCGCGATGGACAAGCGATTGAAACCGATGTTGGTTGGTCGGACGTGTGCTGGTTCTCGGATGACGATGTCGATTACTTGGAGATCGAATGTGGGCTTGAAGGCGTTGTTCGAATTCAGCGCCAGATGATGCTGATTCGAGACGAATCAATGATCTTTATGTGCGATACACTTCTTGCGGACCAATCTGCAAATTGGGGTGTACGGAGCATTTTGAATGTCGCTCCTGATTTCGAGATTCGTCAAGACAAAAAACACCATGAAGCCGAACTCCATCATCGCGACTCGACGACAACAGGCACAGGCGACGGACGCCATGCGCTGGTGCTGCCGCTGGCCTTGCCTGAGTGGAGGCGTTCTCCCAGCATCGGAAAACTGGAGCCCAAAGCCGGGCAACTCGTTTTGTCGCAAGAGGTACTCGGGAAACGATTGATGTGTCCGATGGTGATCGTTCCTCGCAAACCGTCCAAGAATCAACCCTACACATGGCGACACTTAACAGTAGCTGAAGACCTCCAAATTCAACCTCGTGAAATCGCGCAAGCGTATCGTGTCCAAGTCGGTAAGGACCAAATGGTTTTTTATCGATCGCTTGCCAAAACGATTCGCCGATCCGCAATGGGGCTTCACATGAATAGCGAGTTCTACGCCGCCCGCTTCGACCCATCTGATGGTGAGTTCGAAGCAATCGTCGAAATCGATTCCGACGAGTAACTTGTGCTAAACGTGTATAATCACGTAGCCAAGTCTCTCCGCAGGCTTGGAAAAACTTAGAACTGCCAAAGCAAGTGTGCCAGAACAACGTTCCAACGCGCGATACCCAACCACCAAAGTAATCTATTTGTGAATATGCCCATCGATGAGTCAAAATCGCTGGTTAGAAGCGTGTCCGTCAAATCGGTTGCACTTCAGTGGTCGTTGGTGACTCAACGCGTGGCTGAGGCGAGCAAGAGATCCGGAAGATCTCCTTCCGAGGTAACGATTGTCGGCATCACGAAGTATGTGGACTCGCAAACTGCGACGTGGCTTTGGGATGCTGGATGCATCGATTTGGGAGAGAGTCGCCCGCAAAGTCTTTGGGAAAAACAGGCTGCGTTAGATGCAATTTCGTTATCAGATGAGCGAAAAATTCGATGGCATTTTATCGGGCACTTGCAGCGGAATAAGTCGCTGAAAACGATCGCTAATCTCTCTTTGCTTCACTCGCTGGACTCCGTGCGTTTGGCTCAGCAAATTCAACGAGATGCGGAAACGCTTGGGATATCTGTAAATGCCCTATTGGAAGTCAATGTGTCTGGTGAGCCGAACAAAACGGGAATTCTTTCCGAAGACTTGCCAACGGTGCTCGACGATTTGGCCGGCCTTGATCGGATTCATGTAAGCGGACTCATGGGAATGGCAGGTCTTCAAACAACCAACCCACGCACAGATTTTGCTAAACTACGAAAACTGCGAGACGATATGGCCACGCGATTTGGTGATCGATTCCAGCTCAGTCAGCTTTCAATGGGAATGAGTGGTGATTTCGAAGAAGCCATTGAGGAAGGTTCTACGATGATTCGAATTGGTTCGCTGTTGTTTGAGCCAATAGGTAGCTAGACTGTTATGCGACTCCTTTTAACCTCCTTCGAACCCTACGATGATTGGGAGCAAAACTCCAGTTGGGAAGTGATGTCCGAGTATCTTCGCGTCTATGGAGCGAATGCATCACTGGTAACACGACGCTATCCCGTGGACTTGGTCGAACTCAAAAAGCGGCTCGATCGTGACCTTGCAACTGGGTTTGATGCGGTTCTTCATCTTGGGCAACGCCCGGGAGCTTCCCAGATTTCTTTGGAAGCGATTGCGATCAACGTCGCAGGAATTACAACTGCCCCCGGCGAAGAATATGGACCGCTACTAGCCAACGGCCCAGTCGGTTATCGAACCCAATTCCCGCTTGGAAGTTGGCTCAACCTATTGCATCAATCGGCAATCCCATCACACATTTCGTACCATGCGGGTACTTATCTTTGCAACGCGATCATGTATCTTTCGCATCATTGGTACACGCAACACCGACGACATGGCGAAGAACCACTGGTTGGATTTATTCATCTGCCCTTGACGTCTCAGCAAGTGCTCGGAAGCGGCAAGGCACTCGCAAGCATGCCCAGCTCGCAGATGGTCCAAGCCGTCGCATTAATCGTCGGTGAGGTACTCTTTGCATCCAAGTTTCCAACCCGCTCAATGACAACTTGATTACAACAAATTTAGACACGACAAACTAACCTGTCGTGCAAGTTTCAAAACATCGCGATCCCAATCTGAAACCGCCCCCTGAATCCTTACCACTTATAAAAATGACTCATTTCCGATCAGAACGTCACTTGATTACGTTGTCGTTGTTCTTCGTTTTGCTATCTGGATTTATTCCATCCAGGTTTGTTGCTTCGCAAGAACCATCCATCGCATTCCCTGACAACTTGCAGATCGAAGGAATTCCATCGATCCCAAAAGCAATCGCCGAGCAAGTTCGTAAGTACACAGAATCGCGAGCAGCGGTCGCGTTCGACTGGCATCCAACCAAGCGTCAAATGTTGATTGGAACTCGATTTGGCAATTCATCGCAAGTCCACGAAATCAAGGCTCCCGGAGCTGCACGAACACAACTCACCTTCTTTGAAGAACCCGTTGCGTTCGCGAGCTACGACCCTCAAGACGCCAAGTTTTTCGTCTTTTCCAAAGATGTTGGCGGTAACGAATTCTCGCAATTGTTTCGATACGATTTTTCTACCGGCGCAGTCAGCTTGTTGACAGACGGTGGGCGTTCGCAAAACGGCGGGCTTGTTTGGAATCATCAAAAAACCGCTGCGGCTTACGCTTCCACGCAACGCAACAAAGTAGACCGCGATATCTGGATGATTGAGCCTGCAAGCTCTAGCAGTAACGCGAACCGGCTTGTCGTTGAAAACAGCGGTGGTGGTTGGTCCATTGCGGATTGGTCATCCGACGGTAAGTCGCTCGTCTTGATTGAGTACCTCTCGATCAACAAAAGTAATATCTATCTCGCTGATGTTGCAACCGGTGTCAAGAAACCCATTACCAATCCAGATGAAGAAGTTTCGTTTTCGAGTGCCACTTTCTCCGAAGATGGATTACACCTTTGGATCACCACCGATAGAGGGTCTGAATTCCAACAGTTTGCAAGACTGC
>JANODQ010000288.1:0-13521 GCA_031412775.1 Pirellulaceae bacterium
TTTCGGCCGTCGAACTATCATTTCGTCGCCTTTAATTTGACATGTATGCTAGACGTCAAGAATATATACGAACCGCTCGGCAAGCAGTACGTACCTTCTGCCGGAAGGTTCGTGGGGTCGAGAAGGAACATTGTACAACCAATAGTCCCGCTAGCGTGATCTGCATTAGTTCCAACGAACCGCTCGGCAATCAGTACGTACCTTCTGCCGGAAGGTTCGTAGAGTCGAGAAGGAACGTAGAATCAAGAAGGAACATTGTACAACCAATAGTCCCGCTAGCTATCTCAGCACTAGTTTCAACGAACCGCTCGGCAAGCGGTACGTACCTTCTGCCGGAAGGTTCGTAGAGTCGAGAAGGAACGTAGGGTCGAGAAAGAACATTGTACAACCAATAATTCCGTTAACGTGATCTGCACTCGTTTCAACGAACCGCTCGGCAAGCGGTACGTACCTTTACCATGAGCCGTATGGCCAATCGGTGTAGTGTTTTACCAAACCGGCCTTTACTGGGTTGTTGCGGATGTAGGCGATAATCCGATCGTCGCCTTCATCAGAACGCGACCAGTGATCAAACCACTCTCGCTGCCAAAAACGCTTTGGCTTTGCATCTATCAGCTTCATGGATTGATGCCCCGTCCATCGCTTGAAGTCCTCCATCACCTGCTTGAGTGTGTTGGTACCCGTTTCCAAAAAAAGATGAATGTGATTTGGCATAACCACATGTTGGAGTAATTCCCAATCGCCTCGCTGGTGGCGGTGGAGAATTGCTTCTTGCATGATGGTCGCAATCTTGGGATTCTTCATCCAGGAGTTTTGCGGAGCGTGATCGAGCCATTTATCGATCGCAGCAAATATTTTTCGTTGCAGAACCAACCACTTCGGTGCGGTGCGGTTGGTTGTGCGAGAGAACTCGGCCAATAGAGCTCGTATTTGGTCTTTGCCTGTTTGGGGAATTGCACCGGAGACATGCAAGGTAACAAAGTACCGACCGTCTTCGACTTCCCAGTGAGGTAGGCGACCCATCCAAAAGCCAGTGGTTTTCGGCCGTCGAACTATCATTTCGTCGCCTTTAATTTGACATGTATGCTAGACGTCAAGAATATATACGAACCGCTCGGCAAGCAGTACGTACCTTCTGCCGGAAGGTTTGTGAAGTTAGAAATAGACTTTCCAGACTGCGTTGACGAAGAACCTAATCTGAAGCGCATGATCTTATGACGAACCGCTCGGCAAGCGGTACGTACCTTCTGCTAAATCACACCGCCGTGCACACGGAAGGGAGTCATGTGGTCAGGTTGATCAAGGAACCAGAATCGTTCCCATTCCTGTACAAGCGTACGAAGGTTTTCCGAAGTGTAAATCAGTTGTTCGGCACGTCGCTGAGGGATTGCCGAGTAGGCTGGAATAATGCAACCAACCATCGGCATCAGGCTACTGCAAACCAGCAACATCCAGCACAATTGTCGTCGCATAGAAAATTCCTCCTTGAATTTGGCGACCTCATCCTAAGGTCCACCACGATCATCTACTAAACTGTAATTTCATCCGCTATTCTTCGTCAGGAAGTGCTTGATCCAGTTCTCCTGAGGCTGCAGCAGCGCGAATCTTATCCGCGATCGCCGATCCTTCCATTGACTTGACCAAGCTCTCCATCTCTTTTCCGGGCTTGAACGTCACCACAAATTTCTCTGGGACCTCCACCTGATGGCCCGTCCGAGGGTTTCGTGCTTTCCGTGCAGCTCGTGGTCTGACCTGAAAAACTCCAAAGTTCCGCAGCTCAACCCGACCTTCGACGACCAAGGTTTCGATTATTGAATCAAAAGTCCGTTGTACGATTCGCTTGATCTCAAGCTGCGTAAGCCCGGTTTCTTCTGAAATCGCCTTTACGATCTCCTTTTTCGTCACGACGCTTTCTCCCGTTTGGCTACCCGGCGAATCGCCGTAACTCATTCACTGACTTGTGTTTAGTCGATTTTCGAGTGTAAGCCTTACGGAATCGTGCGTCAAGGTCCCGGCAAAAACCCACGAATCCCGGGTCGAAAGTCATTTTGACGGTTCGAACCCAAATCCTGAATCTGCCTGACTATTATTTTATCGGCCTCCCAAGCCTCATACTTGATTTAATCTGATTAAGCCGCAAAGTTTTACATTTTGGTGGTTGAATCGCCGTAGGTTATGACAGCTAACCGTTTGTCCGAGCGAAATTCTCCAATAACTAGTCTTTCGCCGACGGCGCTAGCCGCGTCGTTGGACGCTCCTGTGCAAGCGCATCGTTAGTGGTTCTAGCACGGCTAGCGCCTATGGCTGGGTTCTTATTTACCCTGTCCAGCAACATGTTTTACCGTGGTCGCATTGGAAGGTTTGATAGCTTTATCTGTTCGTCGCGAGGGTTGTCTATTTCGGCAATGTCTAGCGATGGAGAGAAGTCGGGGCCAGGCGTTAGCCACATCGGCCCGTCGGTTCCCATTTGTTCCGCTCGAAGTCCGTGGTGTCGAGTCAACTCCAATGTAGCAAGGAACATCCCGACTAATGCACTCTTATGTTGGCCCGCTTCGAACAGCGATTGTAATTCAATTCGTTTCTTAGCTTTAACTAGCCCATGTATACGATTCATGTAACTGTGAATGGGTGTTTCGTCATAAACGATCTGGGTGGTCGGTGCCGGTTGCCTTTCGCGAAGGATTCTTCCGAACGCGCTCACCAAATCCCAAATTTCAATTCCCACTATCGTTTGTTCAACGGGGGCTTTTTGCGGCGTCGGTTGATCAACTGCACGCCTCGTGTAACGAAGTTGCCAGTCGCGACCGCGTTCGTCGAGGATCCCCGCCAAGTCTCGATAGCGTCGGTACTCGATCAGTCGTTTCACTAATTCGTCGGAAGGATCTTCCAAGATCTCTGCGGCTTCTTCTTTCGAAGGCTCTTTCGAAGGGAGAACGTCGCGTGCCTTCATTTCGATCAGTAAGCCAATCGGTTCCAGAAAATCCGCCACCGAATCGATGTCAATTTCTTGAAGGACTTCTAAGAAATCCAGGTACTGAGCCGTCACCTTTGCCAAAGATAAATCGGTGGCTTCTAACTCCTCGCGTCGCACTAGGTATAACAGAAGGTCCATCGGACCGCCGAAGATACTGAGTTCAACTGCGAAATTTACCATGAGCCACTCGCAACTCTTTGGAGTGCTGGGACTAGTCCCAGCTTTTGGGGAAACGATCTTGCGAAAAAGCAAAAGCTATGGTCGCACTACTGATACCGGATTAACAATCGTCTCTTAGCCTTGAAGAGGCGACGAGTCGCCGCACTGAAAACATCATGGCCACTGCGATCAGATTACCGCGTTACACCGACTGAAAAGTTGAAAATCTGTTTTTGATCTCCAGGAGCATATTGAACTGGTACTGCGAAGTCAAACGCAAGTGGTGCGGGACCGAGGGCGGGCATCGCGACGCGAAATCCAACACCCGGGGCAACGCGAAAGTTGCGCCAGTTAAATTCGATGTCCTGTTCGATGGTTCCGTAATCGCAAAAGGCAACCATTCGGACCATGTCGTCCGCGGTGATTGGAAACAAATACTCGAGTGAACCGATAAACTGGAATCGACCACCGACCTGAATGTCGTTTTCAACCGGGCTTGCACCTCGGAATCGGAAACCTCTGAGAGTGGAAAAACCACCGGCAAAAAAGTTTTCGAAGACTGGAGTGTCTGATCCCGAGAGACCAAGCCGCCAAGCGGAAGTAAGGGTCTGTCGGCCAGTTCCGTCTGCTCGTTCGCGAATCAGGAAGTAGCGGCTAAAGTTGACTTGTCCGCGCGGGAAATCAAATTCGCCGAATCCTTGATCGTAAATCATTTCCAGATAGTGGCCTTCGGTTGGCATAAACGGGCTATCGCGGGTTGAGTGGATCAAGCTAACGCGTCCGGTGTAAAGATCGCTACTGCCTGCGGTGCGATTCAAAGCCGGGACCAGATTATTTCTTAAGCTCGATATGTTTACATCTTCGGCCCGCAGTTCTGTCGATAGCGAAAGATCCGGCGTGACTTCGTAGCCGAGTGCGACACGTCCGCCCAAACGCTGTTCAGTCCAATCGCGATAGAATCGCGTGAAGAAAAAGCCTCCGACCGACAGACTGAATGGCGAGTAACCGAAAAGGTTTGGCTCGGTCCAGTTGATCGTGTAACGCTGGACTTGATTACCTGGTACGAGCTCTAATCGGAAGTTTTGCCCACCACCACGAAATGCTCCGTTGAACATCTCGCCTGGTCTTTTGGGGAAATTGAACAAGTCAAAGTTGCGTTCTTCCAAAGTGATATTACCGGCGACTCCCAAGTCACTATTGACCGAACCACCAAGCATAAATCTTCCCGTGTTCCCTTCCTGAACGAACACATCTACGGGAACGTCTCGAATGCGAGGGCTGTAGGTTGGAGCCGATGGTTGAGCAAGAGAGATACTTGGTTCGTAGGGGAATGCTGGTTGCGTGTAAGGAATAGAACCGTTGATCGAATCGGAAGGTGATTGATTCGGAGCTGGAATAAACGCTTGAGGAGGTGCCACTTGATTCTGCGGCACCATGTTTGGTTGACCGAAAGTAACAGGCGCACCGCCTCCGTAGAGACCAGGATTGTTGGGGTATGTATTTTGAATCGGATATCCTGAGGAAGGAACGCCCGTTCCCTGTGGATTCGACTGGGTGGGGGACATCGTCGACTGCGGGAAGGCAGGCGTACCGAAGACTGGCTGTGGTGCCGGAGTTGCGTAGACACTCACAGGCGGAAACGCACGTGGATCCGAATTGGGAACCGAGCTAGGAAATGAGTTTGGCACTTGGCCGGTTCCCAGAATAGCTCTAGGGTATGCCCCTGGATAAGTAGGGGGAGGAAGGACGCCTTGGTTGGGAACTTGAGTTTGAGCGAACCCAAATTGCTGGGCACCTGTTATTTGCGACGCGCTGACCAAGCACATGCACGCTAGAAAGACGCGCAGGCATGTAACTCCAATTAGCGAATGCGATCGGCGCACAACCGGAGATCGTTGGGTCGATGCCGGTGCATTGGCTAGCGTGCTCGATTGTTTACGATGCATAGCAAGTGGGGTCGAGGAGGGTAATGGGTTACTGGATTGCACTGCGTTTGTGTTTGACTAGTTGAGCGATCATGGTGAGGCTATAGCTGAAAGCAATCGACTATGTCTAGGTGACTCAGTCTAGGTGACTCAATATGGTCGAGTGCGTTATGGAGTTGTAACACTACTGTGTACCGAAGCTGTCGGTTTCGTCCGGTGGTTGGACTTCGATTCTTGGAGGGCTTCCATCGGCTGCGTTACTGTTGAAAATTGTAGATGCTTGTAGTCGACGCTCGGCGTTTTCCATCTCTACCGAACTGATGATTCTTCCTGGTCGAATATGTCCAAGCCTGTTTCGAACTACGTTGCTTTTCGTAAATGCAGCGTCGCCATCGATGTGAACTCGTACATCACTCGCACGGTAGACATCGCCCTCAGCAATCGAATAGAGCACGTCAACTTGATCGTTAGGCAGATACTTCAATCGCCCAGTAATGTCAGCAAAAATGAAACCTTTTTCACCATAAACGTCGCGGATAATTCGCTCGTCGTAGTTCTTATATGCTTGGTTGAACGGCTGATCGGCTTTGATCTTTAAAAGTCCTTCCAACTCTTGTGTTGTGTAGAACTGGTTACCTGCAATTTCAACATTTCGAATCGAGTAGCGTCGTCCTTCCGAAACCACAAAGGTCAGGTAGATCCACTTGCCGCTGTCGTCATAATCGATGCGATGATCAACTCGGGTATCAAAGTAACCAAGCCCGCGATAGTAGTTTAGAAGACGTTCTTTGTCGTCAGAGATGCTCTCCGGGGAGGCTTTATTGAAGGCGTAGGATGTGACTCCGTAGCGAGCATCACGACTTTTGATCTTTGCTTTGAGTAAGCTTTCCTCAAAAGCAACGTTACCAATGAACTTAATGTCCCAGATGCGTTCGACAGGGCCTTCGCTGATTTTAAAAACTATGTCTCTTTGACCCAGCGCGTTTCCTGAGACAACTTGGACGTCCGCGTTGTTAAAGCCTTTTTCTTGGTAATATTCGATCAGCCGACTCGCAGCCGCGTTGACTGAACTGGGACCACACGGATCACCCACATCCAGCCCGCAATGTTTCTTGAGTTGCTTATCGTCGACCGCTTGATTGCCATGAAAAAGCACACTCGTTACGGTCGGCTTTTCGCGTACGACCAAACGAATATGAAAGCCTTCGTTATTTTCGGTAAAGAAGGGTTCAATGCGATCGAAAAGCCCTGATCGGTATAGCTCGCCAATGTCACGATGAAATGCATCACGATCGTAAAGCCGATCTGCACGTGACTGCATGAGCGATAGAATCTTGTGTTCGGACACCGAGCGATTGCCTTCGATGGTTACCGAAACGATCAGTCGATCTGCTTTGCTATCGGCAATTTGGGGGCCGCCAGCTTCGTAGACGCGGTCGCGAAACTTCGGCTCATTGAATAGTGGTGTTCCGTCCGCTCCAGGTCCTCCGCCACCGCCACCCCCGCCCATCTGAGCGATAGCCGGGCTAGCGAGCGCGAGCATGAGGAGCGAGCTTTTCATTAGCGATTTGATGACTATCGGATTGACGACGCGACGGTGAAGATAGAAAGACCAGGCGAGCGACCTCGCAAGAATCTTCGTCTTTTGCCATCGAGTACCGTTTGAATCGCCTCGAGCCATGTAAAACTCCCAGAAAAAAATCGGTCGCGGTCCATCCACGCCATTCCGCCATCAGGGATTAACAAAAACAAGTTGTCGCAGACAATAGCAAAGCACTGTATTGGCCAAACATCTATACTGCTGCTTCGTTCAATTTGCCCCCAACTTACCTAGACTATTTAGACCAGTAGCTTATGAAAATTTTGTTAGCCAACGATGACGGAATCTTTGCCCCCGGCATCATCGCGATGGCTCGGTCACTTGCTCGATTGGGGACTGTTTACGTAGTTGCCCCTGCTACGGAGCAGAGTGGCGTTGGACATTCGATTACTTACTTAACGCCGCTTACCTGCAAAAAGATTTTTGACGACCAAGACAAATTTCGTGGCTGGGCAGTCGACGGATCACCCGCCGATAGTGTGAAGCTAGGGATTCTGGAGCTTGTACCAAAACCGATCGACTTGGTTGTCAGTGGCATCAATAGCGGGCTGAACGCAGGTATTAACGTCTTGTATTCAGGGACTGTTGCGGCAGCAATCGAAGGAGCATTTTTTGGAATACCCAGTGTTGCCGTTTCGCTCGAACACGACATTCACGCCGACTTTGGAACGGCTGCCGAACTTGCGACAGGAATCATCGAGCAGCTTATTACCAAGAAAGTCTCCGATACGCCAACGGGTTCCGAGTTGTTCAACTTGAACATTCCAACAGCAGCAACGCGACTGGTGAAGTCAGGCGGACGACCTCAAGTGCACGTTGTCCCGCTGGGCGTTCGTCGATACGGCGATCAATATGAAAAGCGTCAAGATCCCAAAGGCCGCGACTACTATTGGTCCTTCAGCGAGCCCATGGAATTATCGGGCGACGAGACCGACATGAATGCCCTCGCAGCAGGTCATGTCACAATTACACCGCTACAGTTCGACCTCACAAAGCGTGAACGTATAGAATCGCTCGCAAAAGATTTCCGGAATTGAAATCTACTTGGGAACGCATTGCCTAAAACTCCATTTCCAGTGGCACGACGCACTACGTAATCAAAGGACTTTTGCCCCTCTCAGACGGACCTGGAAATTTCTTGATTTGTCAGACTGAAAAACCTCCATACGGAAGGCACGCCAGATTCCTGCCGACAACGAGAGTCAACAGAACAAGACTCAACCCGAATTTTATCGCGTCGGTGATTAACTTAGCAACTTCAGAACGCGCAGAGGAGGGGTTTCGCGTAACCCGTTTCTTCGATCATGCTTCACGCTTCGATGGTCATCGGCGTGGTGAAGATCTGGCCTGGTTTTAAAGCAAGTTGCTGAGCTGGTTTCTACAAAGCTAAGTTTTTGGAATTACTGCGGACTAGTCTTAGGGATGAAGCTAGGGTTAGTTTTGTTTTGTTCTTTATTCGGGTTTCGCATTGGGAGTATCTCGATAGAGTTGGTGACAAGCTTTGCAGTTTTGCTCGAGTTCGGTGAGTGTTTCTGGTGTTTTTAAACTGATCTTGTCTATGATTCTGACCCCGTCATGAAGATAGTTGGAGAAAGCGATATCGTTGATGGCTCTACTGCCGCGGGTAAGCTCGACATAGAGTTCTTTGAGCATCAAAAGATCATGATGGGTGTCAATATTTTTTTGATTGCGTAGTAGCGAATTGTCGTTTACCAAGTCTGATTGCACGGCCGTTTGTATTCGACTCCAGTGATGATCTATTGACACCATGGACCTAGTCATTGGAGGCATCAATGCGGTTACTTGGAAATCGACTTGAACTTTTGACCAATCTCGCGTTGAATCGAATTTCGCTCGTTCGACCGTCGCAAAAAGTCCGACGTAGTTTTTGCCTGTCCCAGCAATTTCCAATACAGAGCGTGCGTCGCTTTTGTTGATCAGTCCCACCAGCACGCAAGCTGTGCTAGCGGCAGTGGGGCTTCGATGTTTACCGTGGTGACAATGGATGTAGATTGGTTTTGGAAGATCGCGAATAGCTTTTGCGAGTTCGAGCATTCTCGAGTCGGAGATCCCGTCATATCCATGCGGTAGGTGTACATAACGCATTTGATATGATTCTGCCGCCGCAACGTTCGGAGTGACCCCATCGACACTGATGATCGTCTGAAATCCCATTGACCGAAGCTCTTTGAAAGCGGCCTCGCCTTCAGGTTGCCCACCCGAATAAACGTCAACATGGACCTGTATTAAATTGGGAATATAGTTAGAGGAAACCTTCTTTGGAAGCGATTCGATTTGCAGTGAGTGGCTTTGAGCAATGGTTGAAAAATCCTGTCCGATTGCGCAAAAGCCAATCGGCACCACCATGATAATTAAAATCGGGAGTGTCCAATACGCAGAGCGACTTGCGAAGCCCTGAATGAAGGAGTCCGCAATTTTCATCACAAGAAGTTTACGCACGCAACTTTTCATGCGGCGATTGTAGCGAATGCTCGATTTTTATGGAAACAACAACTCAGTCAATGAGCTTACTGACTGAGCTTACTGAATGATCGCCAGTATCTACATGATTGTGTTAAAGGGGCTGTTAGCTTCTGTTTATTGCCGAGAGCCTATCGCTTTGCGCTTGTGGGTACCGAGCTACTGTGCACGTGCATGGATCTTGAAAGGCTGAGGCGCGTAAAAGACAAAGTCTATTTAACATTCCTCGATGTTCGCATGATTTTTATCTGTGCAAGAACATCAGCTGTTTAAAAACACGTAGCCTTTTCAGAGTGAGGCGGTCGCTGATCTTGGCCGACCGTTCCTGAAGATCGAATATCTTTTCAGGCTTAGTTGGGACCTGTCAATCTGCCACTCGCCTCAAAGCGGCTTACTCAGGAGAAGCCACGGTGCATGCGAAGTCGAGCCTAGCTGCCAGTTTGCCATCGACTGTTACTTTCCCTGTCATGAAGTAGGCGGTTGATACAACTTCATTGAGCGTTATGTCCATTTGAATCGTATCGCCAGGGCGAACCATTTTTTTGAACTTCACGTTATCCAATCGTGTTGCCACGGGTACGGCCCCTTCTTTAGGAGTGAATTGGCTCAGCAGAATCGCCCCGCTTTGTAGGCAGCACTCACAGAGAATGACCCCAGGAACGAGCGGATAGTTCGGGAAGTGCCCTTGAACAAAAAAATCTGAAGGCGAAAAAGTCTTCTGACACAGGATTCGCTTTTCAGTTTGCTCGATTACACGATCAACCAGCAGCATCGGGGCTCGGTGCGGGATGGCATCGTGAATCACAGAAAGAGAATTGGTCATGTCATTTGACATCGCGCGAAAAACTTTCATTAGGACAGCGGAAGAATAGTCACAAAGCAAATAGCAAGTAATACCTTCTCCAATGATAAACGCTCTAACGGCGTCCTGCATAGTCGCAGTTTAGACCCATGATAGCCCCAATCAACACCGATGAGCCGAGCGCCCGAGGTTCAATGCTTCGGTTTACAGAGTCGTCGGCGATAGCCGCTTCTTGAGACGTTACT
This sequence comes from Pirellulaceae bacterium, assembly GCA_031412775.1. Lineage (GTDB taxonomy): Bacteria > Planctomycetota > Planctomycetia > Pirellulales > Pirellulaceae > JAIYDQ01. The sequence continues at coordinate 10,187 of JANODQ010000288.1, forward strand.
GAGCAATCGGATGCTTAGTCTTTAGAACATGTTCAGCGCCCGAGGATCAATACTTTGGGTGTTGGCTGCAGAAATTAGCCATATATGTTGACTTCGCCACCGTTTGCCAGAGTTCAACCGGCGGCAAAAGCTAATGAAAAACGACATTTTGTGGAGGCAACCTTCCGTTGCTTAAAAACCATTTCGCTCAAGAACCATGTCGCTCAAGAACCATGTCGCTCAAGAACCATGTTGCTCAAGAACCATGTTGCTCAAGAACCATGTTGCTTAAGAGCCAATAAGTGTTCACGCATCACATCGCTTCCTTTCCCCCTTGTTTTTGTCCTGGCCATAAATCAGCCGGATTACGCGTATTTACGGGCTTCTGAGCTCCCGTCGGCCCTCAATTTCTCTTTCGTTCGCTTTATGTGGGCCGTTAATTTCAAATAAAGTGCCGATTTTTGAGATTTTTCAAAAAGGTATATTGCCAAGCTTGTGAAGTCGTTACACTTACGTTGTTGGTGAAGTTGTAGGTCAAGCTGCGTTAGATTCCGTCGGAATCGGTTTGTTCTTCTGACTCTTTCGCCAGAGTTGCTCGCAAGTCCTGCCTTTTTAGCGAGCCAAGCAGCAACGTTAGTGTTAGTCTTTTTGGGAGTTTGGGATCTTGGGTAAGAAACTTTATGTCGGTAACCTGTCTTACGGTGTTACCAACCAAAGCTTGGAAGAAATGTTTGCAGAGTTCGGTGCGGTACGCAGCGCTCAAGTGATTCAAGACCGCGACACTGGTCGCAGCAAGGGTTTTGGATTCGTCGAAATGACAGATGAAAATGGTGCTCGTGATGCGATCAATGGATTGCATGACAAAGAAGTTGAAGGTCGTCGACTAACTGTCAACGAAGCTCGCCCACGCGAAGATCGTGGCGGCGGCGGTGGTGGTGGCGGCGGCGGTGGATATCGTGGCGGTAGCGGCGGAGGCGGAGGTGGTCGCGGTGGAGACCGTGGCGATCGAGGCGGATACGGCGGACGCCGGTAAGAAAAGTTTTTACTAACTAACAATTATTGAATGGCAAGTTAAGAAATTAGCTTGCCATTTTTCGTATCAGTCTTCAGAGACGATCCCTACATTAGAACAATCATGTATTTAAAGTATCCAAACATTGCGTTTTACGCTCTCGAGTCGCCACATTAGCTTTCGAGACATTCAGTTGACGAAAGGTCTAGACTCTATCAATAAGACTTTCCAACAAACCCCAACACCCTGTAACGCTTCAAAAGTTTTTAAGGTTTCGTACCCGTGAATTTGTCTCCTGAAAGTTTCCGTGCTAAAGAGCCAAAGGGGCTTAACACCGCGCCCAGCATATACGAACTTACCATGCTTCGGGCACTTGCGCGGCAGTTTCCTAATATCGATTCTGCGTTGGCAGAAATTGCGAGACTGTCTGCTGTGCTCACGCTTCCCAAGGGAACCGTGCATATCATCAGCGATATTCATGGCGAAGATAAGAAGCTCCGCCACGTAATCAACAATGCATCCGGAACGTTGCGACCGCTGATCGAAAGACTCTTTCAACATCGGATGGAACCGAGGCAATTTCAGGAGTTTCTGACGCTGATTTTTTATCCCGCCGAACTGACTCTTCGCCTTGAGCAGACGATGACTGATAGCGAGGAACTCCGCAGCTTTGCTCGAAGAACGTTAAGGTATCAGTTCGAGTTGGTGAGAGTTCTCGCGTCACGCTACAGTTTAAAACGTGCCATGAAAGTGTTCCCTCGTGAGTATGCTGACTTGTTTGCGGAAATGCTTCACGAGCCGACCAATGAACGTGGTCGCGAGTTCGTTGAAACGATTGTCGATGAGATGCTTGTGAGAGGTCGCGCACTCCATCTCATTCACATCACAGGTCGCTTGATTCGGAATTTAGCGATCTACGAACTGATTATCGGCGGCGATTGTTGGGATCGCGGCCCGCGAGGCGATCGAGTGGTCGACTATCTGCGCGATCAACCAAACGTGTCCTTTATTTGGGGTAATCATGACGCTGCTTGGTTGGGTGCCGCTCTTGGGCACGAGGCGTTGATCTGCCACGTCCTACGCGTTTCTCTGCGTTATCGCTGCCTGGGCCAGCTAGACGAAGGCTACAGCATTCCTCTGATGCCTCTTGAACATTTGGTTCGCACTGCATACTCGGACGATCCAGCAGAATATTTCATGCCCAAGTCGAGCGGCATGCGACCGAACGTGCTGGTTGCAAGAATGCAAAAAGCAGCCGCAATCATGCAGTTCAAATTGGAAGGGCAGATGATTGCAAGGAATCCCGATTGGAAGCTCGACCACCGGCGGTTACTTCATCGAATTGACCATACTCGTGGAACGATCGAAGTCGATGGCGTTACGTATTCATTGCGAGACAAACTGCTCCCGACTATCGATTCCGACGATCCATATGCTTTGTCACCGGCGGAACACGAATGCATTGAACGTCTCAAGCACTCGTTCACTCATAGTCAAAAACTTTCGGAGCACATGCATTACCTAGTTGGTAATGGAGCGATGTATTTGCGACGCGACAATCACTTAATATTCCATGGTTGCGTCCCCTGCAATGAACAAGGAGAGTTTCTTCCGATGATGATCGAAGGCGAGCCGCTCTCGGGGCGAGCCATGTTCGATGCAATTGAAAGAGTAGTTGCTCGAGCAATGGAGCAACGCCAACCGCAACACCTAGATCTACTATGGTATTTATGGAGCGGACCACGATCACCGCTTTTCGGCAAGGACCGTATAGCAACGCTTGAACGCGATTTTATTGCAGACAAGAAATCACATCACGAAACGAAGGACCCGTATTTTTCGCTCATTCACGAGTCATGGTTCTGTGAAAAAATCCTGCAAGAATTTGGTGTCGATCCTGAGCTGGGATTAATCGTCAATGGACACGTACCGGTCAAAATCGAAGCGGGAGAGTCTCCGATTAAAAGAAGCGGTAAAGCCATCACAATCGATGGAGCTTTTTCCGAGGCCTATGGCGATCATGGATTCACTCTTGTACTCGAAGCGAACCGCACGGTACTGGCCAAGCACCATCACTTCGAATCGGTAGATGCAGCCGTGCGAGACGGTGTCGACATTGTTCCGAGTATCACCGCAGTCCGCCAGTGGGAACCACCGCGTCGCATGGCGGACACCGAGCGTGGTGAGCAGTTTCGCTGCGACATCAGCATGCTGGAACGCTTGATCGAACTGTACCGCAACAACCATCTTCGCCAAGATGAGTGGCGACAAGCAGTAAAGTCATAAGTAAAATGCGGGCAGGCCTTTTGTAAGTCAAGCGGCAGATAGAAGTATATCTATTAAG
>JANODQ010000289.1:0-2036 GCA_031412775.1 Pirellulaceae bacterium
AGAGGTCTAGTAATTTATGAGTTAGATAAAAATAATTATACTTGGGGAATAAGATGTAGGCAGTTACATGATAGTAAGATAAGAGTAATGTTTGATCCAGAAAGTAATAGACAGTATAAGGGAGTATTAGCAGAAGAGGAGGAAGTGAAGAAGCAAGTAGAGTTAGAAGCAGAGCAGTTGAAGCTAAGAAGGTTAGGAGTGTTAAAGAAGAAGTGGAAATTGAGTAGAAGTAGAGTTATACCAAAGGATAAAGATATTAATAGAGATAGGCCAATTGTGAGTTATGCAGGACATTTGACAAATAGAGTAGGAGGGTTAGTAGCTAGAGCAATGAATGTAGTGATAAAGGTAGTGATGAGGAAGTGGAAGACGTGGAATATGGAAAGACCAGATGACATCAATCATACAGTAAAGTATTTGAATGAAAGAGACAGTTGGAGTAAAGTGAGAAGTAGTGAAGAAGTGACTTATTACAGTTATGATATTAAGAATCAATTTTCTAATCTAAATAAGGAAGAAGTTTGGGAGTCATTAGTAGAGTGTCTAAAAGAAGTTAAGAAGGAGAGTAAGTGGATAAGTGTAAGTGGTAGTAAGTATGAAAAACACGAAGATTGCATTGGGAAGAAGAAATCCAATAGATTTAAACATATTAACCTAAAAGATATTAAGAACTATTGTAGATTTGAAATGGATAATTGTTATATTGTAGTCGGAGATGCAATTGTAAAGCAAGTGAGTGGATTACCTATGGGAGGAATGGTTAGTGCTGTATTAGCTGTGATGGATTCTATGTGGAAAGAAGAGAAGAAGAAAAGTGAAATAATGAAGAATGCATTTAGATGGAAGGCAGTAAGATATAAGGATGATATTAGAGTTGTGATGAAGGGGAAGTATAATGATAGGGAAGGAAAAGGAATACAGACGTTTCTGCAAGAAGTGTATGGAAAGAGTGTAGTAGTTGAGTATGAAGGGTTTTCTAATAGAGTTATGAAGTTTTTAGATTTTAAGATGGAGATTAGTAGAAAGAGATTTGAGATTATGGATTATAATAAGAATGTAGATTTTATAGAAGGAGAAATAGGAGGAATGAATAAAAATAAGAAGATAAGATACCCAGAACCACACAGTAGCTGGGGAAAGAAGATAGTAGTGAACACAATGTTAGGGATGTTGATTGGTACAGTAAGAAGATGCACAACAAGAAGATATTTGATTGTTTCAATAGTTCAGCATTTGTATGAATGGGGTAACAGAGGATATTCGGACAAGAACATAATAACAGCTGCATATGGAGTATCAGTAAAAATTGGAAATATGATTAGAGCAGTCCTAACAGCCACTGATAGTGGCTGAAGAAGTAGAAGAAGTGCAGGTGGCATATCCTGCGAGGATTAATGTAGTAGTAGTGATTTTGTGTGAAAATTTCGCGTGGAAGTGTTACACAGTACAGTAGTGTGCACCTAAGAGTGGGTTGGATTTCCCATGTTAAAAGGTAGTGGTTAACGTAAACGTTCATGTACTTACTTTTAATAAAGGCAAACTTAGACAAACCGAGTGAAAATATGTTAGTGAAGAACGCTGTGTATTACAACGAGTATCACAGGAATGAAGAACGTACGACGAGCGATAAGGGTACCGAGTATCAAACGCGCACGAAATGTTTTCGTTGTGGAAAATTTTATTTCCGTTATTGCAACTGTAGAAAACAAATGTATGAGGAGAGCGGAGATGAGGAGACACGGAAGGAAAAACGTTCCGGAAACGAAGCGACACGAGAAAAAATGAATGGTCGCCGGACGTATGATGAGTGGAAGAAAGAAGAGTTGAAGTTAAGTGAGAAGGAGATAGCAAAAAATAACAAAGAAATGGCGAAAAAAGTGAAAAGAATACAAGGAAAAATGAAAAAGTTAAACAGCAACCAAGTTCGAGATAAAATAAGAAAATTACTAAGGAAAAGCGAAAATGAAGAAATAGTTATGACTTTGTTAAAGGAAGAGGGAAGTAGAGTAGCAGTGGGAGAGGAGAAGAAGGAAGAA
>JANODQ010000290.1:0-1816 GCA_031412775.1 Pirellulaceae bacterium
TTTGCGTCCCCGTAGATTGTTTTTGTTTTCACAAGTCAACTCATTCTATTATAAACTGCAAAATATATACACGAGGTGAGGAAGCATGGCTTGATTATGACATCTATATAAATGACTCTCTCATGGATCTTGCATGCGGAGGGCATCTTGCTCTAATCGGCGCACTTGTCTCTCGAAGTGGGGTTTGGAATATTTTTTACCCTGAGTAGGAATTTCTAACATTGATCGGAGGGCAGACTTTACTAGAAATAAAAGTGAAAGATCACATAATCAATTCTAGTCTAGGCAACAGTATTAAGTGGTACCAATTTTATAACTAAATATTGATTTTAGGCAATTACAGCTTAATGAGGGATTAGTTAGCACAGTAACAGCACTTAGTAAACCAATTCTTGAAGAAAGACTTTTCTAACAACAAAGGTAAAATATTGAGGAAATGTTGGATCAATACTAAGGATTTAGGTCTAAGTAGCCTCATAAAGTGTTTCAGCACAGACCACAACATCTCAATCGGATTAAAATCAGGAGAATATCTAGGTAAATACATAACCTTAGCTCCCGTCTGAGTAATTGCTGCTTCCACCCCATCAACCTTATGAGCCTTGAGATTGTCCATAATGACTACACTGGGGGAGTGTAAATTAGGAACTAGGTCATCCTTGATAAAGGTCAGGAAATCAGCCCCGTTCATTGAACCTTTGAGCATTTTCGTACAGACAATACCGTCAACTGACATTGCCCCAATAATTGTGTATTTTGTCCCTTTGTAAGAGCTTCTGTGACTAAACACCCTTTTCCCGATCTCACTTCTACCTACAGAACGCTCCATATCCTGCCAGATTCCTGTTTCATCAATGCAAATTATATCCTCAGCCTTTACATCTTTCAGAGACTCCCAAAACTTGCGCCTTTCCTGCTGTAATTCTTCACTCTTTACCTGTTCGCTGCGGTAGGTCTTTTTTTTAGAGTGATCTTATGTCTTTGCAGAAATCGACACATACTTCCTGTGGTGACAGATACGCCTGTCCTATCAGCTACTTCTTCGCAATACTGCCACAGAAACCAATCTGGATGTTTTGATACTATCTCCAAAATTATTTCTCTATGGGCTTCCAAGGGACTTTGAGCTTTACTTCCTAAAGGCTTATGGTCTAAATTCCCTGTTTGTCGATATTGGTTTAGCAGTTGCTGGACGGTTCTGGTGGCTACTTGAAATTGTTTGGCTACTTTTCGTATTGATGTGTTTCCTGCTGCGTAGGTTAATACGATCTTTTTTCTTAGGTCTAGTGAATAAGGTGCCATTTTTACTCTCTTTTTCTGATCTACTCACCTATATTATCTCGTGCTATCCTATTCCTCAATAGGCTGTAGTGGGTGACATGAGCCAGTTTATATTCCTCAAAGCTGAATTTCCCACAATCTACGAATCCGCCCACAAAGCCTTTAGATCGGTATATCCAGACCCTCGTACTGCCTGCTTCTATGCCCTTCACGCCCTAGAACTAACCGTAAACTGGCTATACAAATACGACACATCCCTAAATCTACCCTATCAAGATAACCTCAGCGCCCTAATTCATGAGTCCACCTTCAGAAACTAGAAACCGAATTGCGACAAAGTGACGAAAATCTCTCTTTAGTTCTGGCTGATAAAAATGCCCTAGATGCAGAAATTAAGAACCTTCGAGCAGAGTTAGTAATAGTTAAACAAGCCAACACCAAGCAACCCGACACCCATGACTACTCTGAGGCAGAAACCAGAGACCTATATATTGACCTACTACTCAAAGAAGCAGGCTGGGCACTAGATCAACCC
>JANODQ010000291.1:0-3871 GCA_031412775.1 Pirellulaceae bacterium
GTCGACCTCGTGAGCGTTTAAGCCTACGCGGTCTCGGAACAGAAAATCGAACGGACCCAGTTTTTATCGGTCTGCAGAAAACTCGACTCCTTGATCCGTCCTTAAATTTTCTTGGAACCAATGATCATCCAGGCGACTATCGCAGCAGTGGATGCTCCGCTTGTCACGTCGTCTACGCCAATGATCGCTCGCCAGTATCTTCAGGGCCTTATGCTAAATACGGCAACATGGGACGAGCCGCATCGGAGCCAGACGACTGGGTCAAGGTCGTCGATCCAACAATCCCAAAAAATGAATCAGGCCATCCGATCCAGCACGTCTTCACCAACAGCATGCCAACCAGCCAGTGCATGGTTTGCCACATGCATCCAGGTACTAACGTCTTGAATTCTTATCTTGGATTTATGTGGTGGGACAATGAAACCGATGGCCAATGCATGTACCCGGCAGAGCAAAAAAATCCGACCGCTGAAGAGCTAGAGCAGTCGGCTCAGTCCAACCCAGAAGAAGCGGCCGCACGTGGACTATGGGGCAACGCCAACTTCCTCAATAACATTACCGATCTCAACCCGTTTCTGAAGCATACCCAGTTCGCAGACTTCCACGGCCACGGTTGGGTGTTTCGAGCAGTCTTCAAAAAAGATCGACAAGGCCAACTGCTTGATCACAAAGGAACTACGCTTCCGCCTCCATCGACCGCCGATTTAATGGCTTCGGTCGCACCACCGGACCGCAACGAACAAAAATGTGGCAAAGAGCGTGACGGTGTGCCAGTCCATCTAATGGACATCCACATGGAAAAAGGAATGCATTGCGTCGATTGCCACTTTTACCAAGACGGACACGGCGATACCAAACTTTACGGAGAAGTCCGTGCTGCAATTGAAATTCAATGTATCGATTGCCACGGCGATGCAAGCGAATCGTTGGTCAAGCAGATTGATCGTCAGCTCGACGCGGGACTAGTAGCCAAACTACCGACAAGCGGCCCCGCTTCAGCCACCGAACCAACGAACCTTCTTGCTCTGAGAACCGCTTTTGGTGAACCAAGGTTCGAAGTAAAACGAGCTCCCGGAAAAGAACCAAAACTCATCCAGCGAAGTAACGTCGAAAAAGACCTTTACTGGGAAGTGACTCAAACCGCCGACACGATCAACCCCGATAGTGACGAGTACAACGCCAAAAGTCACATCGCCAAAACACTTCGACTCGATCCAGACGGCGTCATGCGTTGGGGCGATGAACAGCCGAGTGTCAAATGCGCTCATCAAAGCAAAAACATGAACTGCATATCGTGCCACAGCTCATGGAACCCAAGCTGCTTCGGTTGCCACCTTCCACAAAAAGCCAACGTGAAAGCTCCCAATCTCCACAACCAAGGCGAAGTCTCTCGCAACCGTGTCGCCTATAATTTTCAAACCCTTCGAGATGACGTGTTCATGCTGGCTCGTGATGGAAACGTGACTGGAAATCGTGTTGGACCAGCCCGAAGTTCCTGCGCGATTCACGTAGGAAGCTATAACGGCAACCGTGAATCGATCTATGTTCAGCAGCAGACTATAAGCGGTGAAGGCTTAAGTGGAATTGCCTTCAGCACCAATGTGCCCCATACCGTTCGCGGTGGGCCAGGTTGGCAACCCTCCTTGGCGGGAGTTACCACCGGTGGCAACGAAACTAAATCCTGCACCGATTGTCACGTATCACTCAATGACGATAACAACGCCATCATGTCGCAACTCCTCATGCAAGGAACAGGCTACACAAATTTTATTGGCCGTTACTGTTGGGTTGGTGCAGGCGAACATGGAATGGAAGCGGTTGTTGTTACTGAACAATCAGAACCGCAAGCTGTCATCGGTAGCTCGCTCCATTCAATGGCATACCCTGAGAATTTCAAACAACATGTCCACGAAGAGCGTGATCTAAAACATGCGCATGAACATCCAGGTCGAGATATTCTCGAGGCCTTAAGCCCACGCTACCGAAAACCTGAAATCCTTTCGCTTCAGCACCGAGGTGAATTCCTTTACGCAGCCTGTGGTGAGGGAGGACTCCGAATCTTTGACATTGCTTTCATCGATCACAAAGCCTTCTCCGAACGCATTGTCACTGCTCCTGTGTCTCCGCTAGGACAGCGGCTCTATGTTCGAACGAAGTACGCAACCTCGGTCGTCGCACCGACTACGATCGCTCCCGATCCGACTCGTACCCATCGACCCGAGAATTTCGAATCATCGATTCATCCGCTTTACGCCTACATCTATGTTACGGACAAATACGAAGGACTCGTCATGGTGAACGTGGCTACGCTCCTTGATGGAAATCCAACGAATAATTTTCTTGAGAAAGACATTGTCTTTAATCCCGATGGAATACTATGTGGAGCAAAATCCGTTGCGATTGCCGGAACGTATGCCTACGTTTGCTGTGACGCAGGGCTAGTCGTTGTCGACATCAATGATCCGAAGTGCCCTAGAATTACCTCCATCATCGGACATGAGTCCCTCCACGGAGCCAAAAGCGTAGCCATCCAATTCCGATATGCGTTCGTTTGCGATGAAGAGGGTGTCAAAGTCTTTGATACAAGCAACCTTTCGGTTCCGGTCCATGTTCATACCGTTCCACTTCATGAAGCGAATAGCATCTACCTAGCTCGAACTTATGCGTATGTTGCTGGAGGCCATGAAGGGCTAGTTATCTTGAATATCACCAAACCGGCAGAATCGTTTGTCGATCAAGTTTACAACGCTGGTGGAAAGATCAACGAAGCTCATGATGTGAAACTAGGGATCACCAATGTCAGTCAGTTCGCGTATGTTGCCGACGGAAAAAATGGTTTGCGAGTCATCCAACTAACAAGCCCCGAAACTGAAGGGAACGATGGTTTTTCCCCTCGTCCAACTCCCTGCTTGATCGCAACTCGCAAGCTACCCAAAGACGGCCATGCTATTTGTATTTCAAGAGGCGTTGATCGCGATCGAGCGGTTGATGAATCCGGAAACCAAATCGCTGTCTTTGGACGCGTTGGCGCAAGACCACTGAACCAAGTTGAAGTTCAAAAAATGGTTCGTCGCCCCGACGGCTCCGTCTTTGGTGTCAGCGACAATCCCTTCGACACCAACGCCTACCAATACCCAGTAGAACTCTATCGCCGAGCCATGCAACAAAGCAATCAGCCAAAAGCCAACACGTCTCAATAATCGTTGGCTGTCAGAGGACTCCAATGCTGGTGTTGAACAGATTGACTATCGGTTGGACGCCATTCAAGTCATCGAGACGATGTAGCGTAAATCGTTTAACGCCGCGTCGCTACTACTCGGAGAATTCACTACTCGAAATCAACTCCCAAACCTCGGATCGTGCTTTTTGCGTGGTTCGCTGGGACAATGATCACACGTGTCAGGCTCAATATGCTAAGAAGCGAATGAATTGCGGCGAAGCAGGCGGCGACCAATCCATCCGGCACCGACAATACCTATCAACATTAAGGACATCGGTTCAGGTACAGCCGTAATCGAAAAGTTCCTATTAACTGACGAGAAAGCGATTGGAATAAGGTCGGGGTTATTAACATCACCACCACTTAGAGCAATATTGTAGTTACCAAGTGCGAGGTTCGTATTCAGCGATAATAAGGCAAGCTGTTGCGTGCCAGTATTAAGCGAGGGTGCCAAGGGATTTGCTGCAAATAAAATGGAAGCGAAGACGGTCGACCCAGCAGGTCGTCCAGCATCTGCTGGGACGAGGTTAAATGTGCTATTCGTTCCATCGATTCCACCGCCGGATCCAAATTGTCCAGGTTGATTAAATGTGGCGTTTCCCGTAAAGGCGTTCAGTTCATGGAGTCGGGCGTAGCGCCTGGTGAGGTCGC
>JANODQ010000292.1:0-10544 GCA_031412775.1 Pirellulaceae bacterium
TGATTCTGACCACCTGCTGCGGCGGTACCCGTCAAGACAAAAATGCCTGTTCCGATAATTGCTCCGATTCCAAACATGGTTAGTTCGAAAGCCCCAAGTACACGCTTGAGATTGTGACCTTCTTCGGATTCGGAATCGACACTTTTCAATGCCAGTAATCGCGACATCAACGAGTACTTGGGTTTGACATGCATCGATGTGCTGGTGGAGGACCTTTTGGTCGAGTCAGATTCGCTACCGTTTTGATTCATTCGAATACCAATTCTCTTTATTTTCCCTGGAAATCAGAACAATGCCACGGTCAACTTGGAAAGGATTATTCCAAGAAAGTATACAAGAATCTGAGTCCTGCGAAACTGCTGCGCAGCGAAATCGTCACTGGCGGATTGCTTCGCGTTCAGTTGCTTCGCGTTCAGAATGGTTACGTCGCCGATAGAACCAATAGAGCGGCAAGCCAACAGCCATTAACAAGAGCCCCGCAACCGACTCGACAGGCTTCGAGAATAATGTATTGATGATAAGCCAAACCGCAACGAGTACGAAAGTGATCGGCACGAACGGGTAGCCCCACGTCCGATACGGGCGATCCATGTCAGGGAACTTTCGTCGCAAGACAAAAACGCTTGAGGTTACCAACGCGTAAAAGATCCAAGATGCAAACAGCAAGCAATCAGTTAACTGATCAAAGGTGCCAGAAAGTGCCAATAGGGACGCCCAGAATCCTTGGACCAACAAGCAGACAACGGGTACATTTGTTGACTTGCTTAGCAAACCCATCCGTCTAAAGAATAATCTGTCTCTGGCCATCGCAAACGGGACGCGGGCGTTCGACAAAATAGAACCGTTCAGCGCACCGAGGGCCGAGACCATGAAAACGATCGCAACGATTCGGCTGCCGTAGTCGCCTAAAAATGTTTGCGACGCCCGAGCGGCCACGGGAAGAGCATCTCGGTAAGCAGTGGAATTGGAAGTCGCCACTTGCTCAAACGGCAATGCATAAAAATAGGCTAGGTTCAATGAACAGTAGATCACCATTACCGTGAGCATTCCAAGAATCAAAGCGCGAGGAATGTTACGTCCCGGATCTCGGACTTCTCCCGCCGCCATGGGCATGTTGTTCCAGCCATCGTATCCCCACAACGCGGCAAGCATCGCCGCACCAAATGCAGACATGCCATTCCACTGGGATTGACTGGGGGACGCGAGGTTGGACCAAGTGGTGCCTTGTGAGAAAACAAAAATTCCGACGATAATAAAGGCAATACCACTGATCTTCAACAACGTAAGAATAACATGGACCTTACCACCAAAGGCAACCGAAAAACAGTTCATGCCAGTCAACAGTAAAATAACGGATACTGCGACAATCTGTTTTAGGCCAAACTGCCACCGAATAGGTTCACCGAGTATTTTAAAGTCGCTTTCAAACCACACGTGCTCCAACGGAATCACGGTGGAAAGAAATATTGAAAAGCCGACACCTAGACTCGCGATCGAAGCACTTCCGGCGACGATAAAACGCTGCCATCCGAATACGAATGCAGTCGCTTCGCCATACGATTTTCGTAAATAAACGTATTCGCCACCTGCTTCCGGCATCATCGAACTCAGTTCGGCGTATGTCAGAGCACCTGCCAATGATAGTAGTCCTGCAGCCACCCACGCCAGCAACACCCACATCGGAGAGCCAACCGCTTGGGCCATCGGAGCTGCCTTCAAGAAGACTCCAGTCCCGATAACCGTTCCCACAACCAGTGCACTTGCGTCGACAAGAGACAAGGCTCTAACAAGTTGATGAGGTTGCGTCATAAAAAACGGTGATAAGGTTAGACGTCGAGAAACCCAAACGCTCGGCAGCTAAATTTTGATTCGCGATGGAAGCCCGTATTCTACTTCGTTAGTCGAATGCTGGAATACTTCTACCAAAGAATCAAGGAGTATAAACCCGCAAATTTGCGTTCTCTCGAAAGAATCAACGGTGTAAATCCGACGGTGACTGGCTAAATTATTAAAATGCTGGACAGGAGCTAACGGTCGATCCTCGCTTGCATCTCTCGAATATCGTGCGTGCGAATCAATCGAATTGACTCGATTACCGATGCTTGCCACAACTTCGAATCGCCAACGCACGGGTGGACTGACAAAGCCTATATTGCAACTCATCGCACGCGTTACTTCCCGATTACTGTGCCAATACTATGCCAATTCAACTTAAAAAAACGAGAGTGTTTGACTCGATGGTGCTTACGCCATTTATCGATATTATGATGTTCTTGCTGCTGGCACTGATAATGTCTGCCGAATTACAGATGTCCCCAGAAGTGGAGTTGCCGATTAAGCTGCCTTCTGTTCAAGGAGCCGTTCCAATGATATCCGAGCCCGATCGCATTCATGTCGGAATCTATGCGGATGGTACTTATGTGATCGATCAGATTGAATTGCCTCCAAGTTCTGTCGAGACCATCATTAACCAATCGGCGATCGATAATCCGACTAATCAGCAAGTAATTATTCATGCAGATCGCGATGTGAAGTATAAATTTGTCGCGACGTTAATTGATATATGCAACCGATCCAAAGTATCGTCATACAGAGTACTCGTCGCAGACACGCCACCGCAGTCGTAACCGAAGGCAACATCTCAAGCTACTAGTCTCAAGCTACTAAAGGAAGAGCCCGGTCGACTACCTTCCGTCCTAGCTGATCAATACTATCCAACGGTCCGTAAAGCGAGTTCTAAATCGCGAAGCAATTTATCTTGAAGATATTTTTGAAGCATTTGCCGAGTCGTATCAAACATTTTGTCGATACGAATTTGTGATCCTGGGGAAATTGGCCCGCGATCACTTGACAAAATTCGACGTTGTAGTGCGTCTAGTTCTTCCTGCATCTTGTCGTAGGATTTCATTGTACGAAGTTCATTCAATAGTTTTTCGGCTTCCGCTTTATTCTTGACCTCGACAAAATCACGTATTCGCTTGGCCAGAATTTGACGCCGAGCGACGAGGTCAAGGACTTCGCCTTGGATGCCCTTGATGAACGCTTCGGCCTCCAGGCGACGACGATCATCGGGCAAGTCGGCAAACTCCTGCGACGATAGTCCGGTTACGACTGGAAGTTTCGCTAGGAGGGTGTTTCCATTCTTAATGTAGTACATGTATAGCGGCAACTTTAGTTCGATCTGGGATTTGGCGGGTGGTGCGTCACTGGAACGCGTAGCTGCAGGATTAGAAGCCGGTGTGACTGAACTTGAACTGTCTGATGTTGATACGGGGTCATCAGTCTTCTTTGTTACTGGTATTTCATACAAAGCTAGGGGAGGGGTGCTTTCATTCAAGCGAATGATTCCACGCCAATCCGTTCTCGCAACAAGGGTCAGATCCTCGCCACCGGGGGCTCGCCTGTACACCTCAGCGCCTGCTACACGAAGGGAGGGCTGCGCGATGACGTTAAGTTGTAAATCGGTGGCGTTGGCACTCGGACGAGCTTTAAGTCCCACTTTGAGTGTCCTCTTGTTTTTTCGTCCGGCTAGCGCACCACGAATTCCGGAGTAAATCGCTCCATCTACGGACTTATCATCCCCAGCTGTGATTGCGATATAAGTCCAAGGAAGCGATTGGAGTAAAGTTGGTACACCATTACGGTCATCTCGTCTCACATAGGGTACCAAGACGTCTCCCGGAACCAAACGTACTGGATGATCGAATTGCTCCGGTTGGGTTAAAAGTCCGCCCGCACGAATCCTCATTTTTGTTGTCTTAAGGTCCGCTTCTTCGATTCTGGCCATTGGGGCAAATGCTTCCTGCGTCGCATAGGCGATAACCCTCGGCACCATTTCAAGTGAGCTGGTGGTTGTAGTTACAATAGGTCCAACTACCCGCATAGCGCAATCGATCTCTCGAACTTGAATGCGTATCGACTCTGAGTCATTTAGCAATGCAACAGCAAAAATTTTGTCGCGAGTTCGAAGCAGCGAATCCATTTGCCATGGAAACCGCACTGGGATCATTCGGGCATTTCGGCCAAGTTTTTCAAGCTCCGACCGCCGCACGAGAGCAGTAATCACATCGCCCTTTTTGATTTGATTCATCAAATCTTCTGCTGTACCGCTGGATGGCTTTAGCATTTCCGAGAAGGATTTCCACGAATCTTTTTGCAAGTATGGTTCCATGTCGCGCCGGATCAATGCTGCATTGGAATCCGTAACTACGATCGCCCCCGATTTTTCGAGAACGTTTTCAAAGGTTCTAATATCTTTTCCATCAGTGCTATTCTTGGTAATCACTAACGTCAACTCGTCCTGAAGCACCTGCTGAAGAGAAAATATATCTAGTTCATTGAGTATGCGTGACGTGAGATTGCGAGGAGTAAACGTGGCATCTACTCGAGCTGCAGGATTGTAAATAAGTTCCGTCTGCACCTGAACCTGATGCAATAGTCTCTCCTTTTGATCGCTTGTAAGCGGCAGGGACGGGTCAATGCTTAACCAAATTTGCATTCGATAAGGTGAGTACTCCCACGCTTCGTCCTGAGCGACACACATCGTGTAATTACTCGCGATTAGCAGCCAACTAATCATTCCCAGTACAAGAAATCGGACACGTCCAGCACTTCGGTGGATGTCGATGAATTCTTTCTCGAACATCAGAAACATATTGCATGTATGTATGAAGGGTAGCATTAGTTTGTGGACGCGATCTTACTTTGTAGCGTCAGTTCGCCACCGTTGAATGTCTTGGTAAAGCGTAACTGGCTTTTTGGGAATGCCTTGGAGGGACGTACGGTAAGCAAATGATTCACCAACTTGCCATAGCGGAAGTACTGGCAAATGATCATTGACCAAGCGATGTAGGTCCTGACAATACTGCCGTACTTCACGCCAGTTTTTTGCCGTTCTTAAACTATTCAGAACTTGAACGATGAAGATGTTATCTGTCTCAGCCACGCCCCCGGCACCGAACAACCTTTCGGCATCTGTTGCTGGCTCCCAAAGAGCCGCCGACACGTATAGGAGGTCCACTTTTTCATTGTTCTCTGCGACGCTTGCACTATCCGACAGCACTACAAAATCAGCAGGAATTCCGGCTGCAATCCATTGTTGAACGCAAGCTTGTCCAGCCACTTTCGCGGATTCATAGTCGGGAACGCCAAGTCGGAGTGGTTTTAATACTGGCTTGGGCAGCTTTTTCTTGTCGGCCATTTGGCCAAGCTTAAGTTCGGTCAGTTTGACTAAAATTTTCGCCAGGCGTGGGTCGTAAGGCAGTGGTGGAATGGCTTTGTTATATGCATAGGAGAGAGGGTCGTTTTCTCCTTCGCCCAGCGGAAAGGGACCGCTGATGAGTGAACTTGAACTCGAGCGTTCTCCTCCAAGAATCTCCCCATCGAGGATTGCTTGTCGATTCACCGCATAAAGCAGTGTTCGTCGGAAGTCACGGTCCGCAAGGAACTCATGGTTACTTATTGGAACCAGCATGTGAACCATCGGTAATGCGTAGGACTCAACCTTCACGTTACGTATACCCTTTAACTGAACTGCATCGGCAGGAAAAAGGCGGTCGATAATCTCGATGTCACCTTTGACTAGGTCACCAATCGCCTTTTTGGGATCGGTGTAAAGCGATTCAATTACTTCCATGGGCTGGGTATCGGTCGGTTTGGATTGGCGTGCCCATCGGAATGATCTTTTCCCTTCGGCCCGATCCTCGGCACGTATGTACAAACCACTCGCCTCTGAGGATTCTTGACCGAGCTCATTTAACGGCCACTGCATTAGAGCCTGAGGCAGAACATGCGCACGCTTCAAGCGAACGGTGAGAATTTCAGGTCCGTTTACGGATACTTCTTTAAAAATTGCGGACCATGCTGGGCGATACTGGTCGCTTTGCACATTTGCCCTTTTAAGTAACCACTGAGACAAATCATAAGCAGTTGGGACACCTAGTTGATCGGCGTTCGTGATCTTCAGTTCTAGTTCGGTCCTATCCTCGCTATGAATGAAAGAACCAAGACCCATTCGGTAGCTTCCTCCCTCGGGGCCGGTACTTCGGAACTCGAAGAGACTTTTCGAAACCAAACCGCCGGTTCTTCTAACTGGCCAATTTGCCAGTTCAGTAGCATCCATCCGATCCGACTGCTGGAACACACCCACTCGAACCAAAGGATAGGTATCAATAAGACTTTTTAAGAATTCTCTACCACCCGATATGTCTGGATCGATTTCAAGCATGCGCGTTGCCGCGTTTCGCGCATCAGGGTAGTTTTTTTCGTTTGCATACTCCATGGCCTTTTGCCGAAAAGTGTCAGCAAATGCAGTGAACTTTTTTTTCCACTCGGCTACCGCAGGAATTGGTGAAGAAGCGTAATCACGTTCGAGTCGGGTCACCATTTTTTTTGCGGTTACCAGCTCTCCTTCATTAAAATACTTTTCAATGACATCGTTTGCTAACGTGGAGATCCGCGAACGTACTTGCGCAGCCTTGCTGTCATCGGGATATGCACGAATGAACTCTTCTAATACAGCGAGCGCGTGAGAAAGGTTACCCGCACGAATCATTTCAAGTGCGCTCGCCAGTAAGAACTTTTGATTGAGCGCCTCAAGTCCCGGAGTTGCTGGGTAGACTCGCTTCAAAAAGCTGAGATGCTCGAATGCCGGAGCAAATTGCTTTTCGAGTACGAGTCGATTGGCTTCACTTACCAGGAGGTCTTCGTAGAACTCAATTTTGCCGATGTCTTTCCAACTGATTCTGTAGAGGCGGTCGGGGTAGGTGACGAACTTCACCTCGATTTCAGATTCCGGGTCAGGATTAGTCGGTAGCTTGCGACCGGGGATAGAAGCAAGTGGGAAAATGCGGAACTCTTGACTACGTTGTTCTGGGGTCAACGTGATGATATCAAAAGGTTCTTCATCGAGAATTGAGTTTTCAAAACGTCCACTCTTCGAGCTTGCACTTTCCTGTGAATAGCCAAGCGTGCATGTGAGCAGCAATGTATACACTAAGGCCCAACGGAAGAAGCGAAAAATTTGTAAGCAAGTTGGACTAACACTATGACGACTATTCATCATTGAGCCTCGTCATAACCAACGGTGACGAAGTCCCCCTTTGATAATTGAACCTTGCTGAAGGTGATGAGCGAGTACTATCTAACGGAACTACCAGCAACACTCCTTCCGAACCAGGAACAATAATTTGAGAACCGACTATAGATGCAGTTCCGCTTATTGGCTCCCCGAGTTCTATGCTTGCCTTTTGAGCACCCGATGCGAGATCTATACGAAACATTTGCCCGTTTCGCGAGCAGATCAAAATCTCATCGCCATCCATGGTGGGTTTCCCAACGAGAGCTACGTTAGGTATCTCCAATTTCCAAAGCACTTTTCCTGTCAAATCAACAGAAACGATACTAGAGCTTCCTAGGCTAAAAACAAATTGCTTGCCAACACCGAAAGGACCCCAAGTAACGCGGCCATCTTGCTCGATTCCAGCAATCCGAGATAGGTCTGAGCCGCTGTACAGTTCAATCAGATCTTGTGATTGTCCCCGAGCAATAGCGCAGATGACATCGTCGATACAACTGAGTTGGCCAGTTAACGGCAATGTTGTTTCCGTTTCCGTGAGGGAGCGAAGTTGTTTTCCGGTAGATAACCGAAACATCTTTTTCCCAGAAGTCGCTGTGACAACGGTTTGGTTATCGGAAAGAAGAACAGGTGAGATCCAACGAGTGATACTTCCCGGTGATAGCGTCGGTTGGAAGGGTGCTCCAAGTTGCTTTCCGTTTGTAGGATCAATAAATGCCAATTGTGTGTTGTCTAAAGGTACAACAATTCCATTTCCTACCGCCAACGGATTTACTGATGGGACTCCACTTGTAATCTGAAGGCTATTCATTTGAAGACTCGATCCCGGAGTCGCTTTAGGATCATATACTGCGATTTGAATCCCCTGCCCTAGGTTGAGCAAAGCCGTCTTACCATTGCCGAGAGCGACGGGACTACTGAAGTCGAGTTTACGTTGATTGCGACCAGGATTTTCTGTCGCAGTTAATGGCTTACCAGATGCCAGCGACTTACCCGTAATGCTGTAGAGAGATGCCTGCGAGTTAATTGCCGATACCGTTCCATTTCCACCGATAACAGCGACAACCGGTACTCCTAGGTCTACTTCCCATGCTGGATCACCACTAACACCATTGACTGCTGATACACGTACTCCCTGGGTGCCTCGCAAAACCCGAGAGTGAATAATGTAATCATCAAACTTGTATGGGCGACCATTGAATTGATCTTCTTCTTCGCGAACCCAATCAGTAACGAGTTGTTGTTTACTTACTTGGATTTGATAACGTGTTAGTCGGTTCGATGCGATCCATAGTTCATTTCCAGCTACAAAAGGCCAGGAGATCCGAGGTTTGTTTTCATTCTTACCGATCGCCGCCACGCGATTCACTTTGTCTCCTGAACTAGCTGGTTCAATTTCGTAGGCGTTGACTTCACCTAAATCTGTCACAACTACCATGCGCCGTCCATCGAGCGTTGGAGGTACAACAACGTGCCCTGTTAGGCGAATAGTCTTTTGAGCAATGCTTAACTTCTCACCCTGTTCGCCGGTGTAGAGGATATGCATATTGCAATAGTTTGGTCCCGCATTTTCAAAAATGATCAGATGGCCAAGTGTGTAAACGGGTGGTACCGAAATCGTTCCAGTCGCGTGGCCGAGGTAATACACTTCGTTACAGGAACCATCGTTCCTCGAGAGCACATAGAGGTTCGAATGCTGCCCCATGGAGTATCTGCTGGGCTTGTTCAATCCGCCACCAACGCCCGTTTCCAATTTTTGCGGTAATTGCTTTGCCCAACGAACCTGTCCGGTGACGCCATCAATTGCGTAAACCTGTCCGGCTTCGGTTGAAATGAATACCGTTTCGCCATCAATCTGAGGAGGCAATAAACGGTTTTCAATTTGCAGTTCCCAAACAGACTTCCCATCCAAAGCGGCCAGTCGAGCCAGACGTCCCTTTTCCGGATATATCAATATGCAGTCAGACCCAGGATCAATGGAAGCGCGTACGGGGTCCGAGATGGTCTCTGCCCCCACGTGTCGACGCCATAAAACTTCTCCCGTTGCTACCTTGAGCGCGTAGACAGATTGCTTCGCTTTGACAAAGTGAATTTCTTCGTTAACGACGTTGATTGGTGATCCGCTCTGCTTCACCAAAAGAACACTTCTTCCCGATATGTTTTTCTCGACTGGTTCAACTAGCAAGGGTACCGTTGATGTTGACTTCACGGCTTCTTGCTGAAGGCTTGTCGCCTCTTTCAAAAGATCGAGAAGTTGTTTGTCCAGGGTCAGTTGCGGGAAGTCTCGAACAACTGTTCGACGGGCCTCGTAAGCGCCGTCTACGTCACCTTTGGCTATCGCCGCGTTCATCGCTTCAACAGCAATCACGGTACCCTCAGCGCGTTTAACATCCCTCAGCAATCGCTCGCGCTCTTCCCTAACCGTTCTGATGCGAACTTCATTGGTTTCCCGCTGGGCGTTAGGAATGTACTGAGGATTTTGCATCGCAATCAAATGTTGGTCTAGTTTGTCAAGAAGCGCCTTACGTTCGTCTGTGGTTTTCGCTGAGTCAGCACGCTCAACAAGCTTCTCGGAAATCTTGACCAACGACTGAGCCAAGTCGGCGCGTAGCGCCAAGTCGTTAATCGCGGGTTCATTTATAATCTCCGGAAGAACTTCTTCAGTAATTTGGATCGCCGCAACAGGATCTCCCATCTGGTCGTTTGCATTACGAATCGTTGCTATAGCGGTATAAACTTTTTCACGCCCTGCCCTATCATCGCTGGAATAGGATTCGGAGAAATTCTTAAACTTCTCTATTGCGACTTCGTAGTCCAGACTCTCATAAGCATCCATTGCGATCTTGAATGCACCATCTGCTCCTTGGCCATTGAACCAAAAGATTAGTCCTGTGAACGCCGTGATGAGTGCCATGAGCGCAAAACCGTAACCCCAAATACGGAAAGCATCCCATTGAAGGGGTTTAGCAGCAACAATTTTTTTAGGTTGAACGAATCCCCGATTACTGGTGTCTGTCAGCTCAGCGAGTGTGTTGAAAGACGCCTCCGAGGACGAATTCACTTTTCGCTTAGTCGACACAACCGTTTCTGGCTCATCGAACTCACTGAGTCCCTCTGCGTCCACAAGTTCGCCGTCGTCTTCGACAAGCTCGACCTCTTCGGCATCAACGAAAACAGTTGCGTCAGCAGCTTGGTTAGGGTCGCTTTTCGTAATTGAACTAACCAACTCCTCTGGGATGAGGTCCATCTCATCGCCGCGGGCACTAGGCTCTTTTGTAGGCCCTGAGAGTGGATTGGAGAAAGCTTTCGCAACGGAGTTACTGTCGGAGGATTCTTCCTTAAGCTGCGAAATAAGTTTGGTGGCTTGGAATCGTGTAAGTTGGTTGTTATCCACCAATAGCTTTGCAATCGCTTCGGTTGTAATGCGAGTCTTAGATTGCTCGACTCGGCGTCGCAGTACCCGCCAGCC
>JANODQ010000293.1:0-4661 GCA_031412775.1 Pirellulaceae bacterium
ACTCCTTACCGCCACCGGCTAACCCTCGGAGCTCATCTAGCCGTTCGCTGTATCCCGCGCGAATGTATCCGCCTTCACGCGTCAGTAACGGACACGAGTCGACCAACGCCACTCGCAATTGCTGGGCAAGTGTTTCCATCAAATCAATACGCATCCCGAGTTGGCTCAGCCGATCACTTTCTCGTCCTTCTAAGGCCGCTTTGATCTTCGGAAGCTTTTCTAAAGTGGTTCCAACTTGTTGCAAGTCACGAGGGCCGCATCGCCCGGTTGCAACACGTCCTAGCAAACGCTGTAAGTCATAGACGTCTTGCAATTGTGTGCGTATCGTCTCGCGAAATCGTTTCTCTTTGACCAGTTCTTCGACTGCGTTCAAACGTGATTCGATTTGAATGCGATCGACTAATGGTGAAGCTAGCCACTGCGCGATTCGGCGTGCTCCCATCGGCGTCAGCGTTCGATCCATCACCTCCAGCAGAGATCCTTGCCGACCAGAACCGCGAATCGTATGGGTCAACTCGAGC
The DNA here is from genome assembly GCA_031412775.1 of Pirellulaceae bacterium. Lineage (GTDB taxonomy): Bacteria > Planctomycetota > Planctomycetia > Pirellulales > Pirellulaceae > JAIYDQ01. The sequence goes on from JANODQ010000293.1 coordinate 522, forward strand.
GAACGTCGCGTGGCTGCGTCAATTTCTAAGAAGCGACCTTGTCGAGCGGGAATAACCGATTGAATATGAGAGAGCGTGTTCCGCTGCGTCTCGAGTAGATAAGCCATTGCGGCTCCTGCAGCGCGGATCGCTAATTCGTCGCCGTCTTCCCATCCCATCCCCGCCAAATCGCGGATCCCAAACTGTTGACAAAGCACACGTCGCGACTCGTCGAGTCCAAATTGCCAAGATGGCCGTTTCGCTTGAGCCCATGGTGGTGCGTCAAGCGTTGAGGAGTTGGCGATGGTCTTGGCGTAAGCCAAATCATCTTCGTGTGTTATTACTTCAGCCGGTTCCAATTTGGCAAGCTCATCATTTAACTGTGAAGCATGATAAACTCCTGCCTCGAATCGCCCGGTGGATAGCTCGACCCACGCGATACCGACCAATCCATGTCGCGAGTCTTGTTGCTTATCATTCACTGAAGGACAGATCGCAATGAGCAAATTCGATGCTCGTGGATCCAGCAACGCATCATCGGTCAACGTGCCCGGGGTAACGATCCGAGTCACCTCGCGTTTGACGATCCCTTTGGCTTGTTTGGGATCTTCCATCTGCTCGCATACTGCCGCGCGATAGCCACTGCGTATAAGTTTCGCGAGGTAACCTTCCAGTTGATGATGAGGAAAACCAGCCATCGGTACGGGGTTCTCGCTCTTGTCACGACTGGTCAGAGTCAGCCCAAGAACGCGAGCTGCGATTTTGGCATCTTCATGGAAGAGCTCATAGAAATCGCCCATGCGAAAAAACAGCAGCGCATCACCGCTAACCGCTTTCGCGTCCTCGTACTGTCGCATCATCGGAGATAGTGTCGTCATGACGCGTGTTGTACCATCTTTTGTGAGATTCATCAGCCGCCAAAGCTAGGACTGCGATGAACAACCTGTTTTTTAATTACCGTATCGTGCTCATGCTCCTACTCCTACTCGTGCTCGTACTCGATAGCCCCGATTCGAGTACTTGTACCGCCTACGGCTGAGCACGAGTACGAAGATATGAGGATGAATCGAGTCCTTCCGGGGTCGCTTAATTCGATCATAACGCTGATGTCTTTTGTCTTGCTGCCATGCCGAGTTTTAAGACTTCGATGATTTCGTCAACGTCATAGACACAGCCTCCCCAAGTGCCACCTCCGACTTGTTGAAGCGCGGCCCACAGACGCGTGTCGTCAGGTAGTCGCGGATCGGGCATGAGTTTTGGATGGAGAGGTCGGCCAGCAAGTACCTTGACACCTTCTTCCCAAGTGATCGGCTGCTCCTTAGAGCCCACAAAGTCTGCTCGACCGGTAAGTTTGATCGGATCAATTTCGATCTCGATCCAGTCGCCATCTTGAAGTCGTCCGATGGGACCACCGGCAAGAGCTTCTGGACCAACGTGGCCGATACATGCACCGGTGCTTACTCCTGAGAAGCGTGCATCGGTAATCAGTGCGACATGCTTTCCCCACTTCAAGTGTTTTAACGCGCTCGTAACTTGATATGTTTCTTCCATTCCCGATCCCATCGGTCCGCGTCCGAGTAGCACCATGACATCTCCCATTTGAATCGGTCGATGTTCAGGCTTGTCCGATTGGCCTTTGATCGCAGCAATCGCATCGGGCTCGTTGGTGAAGACTCGTGCGGGACCGCTCTTGCGATAGATCCCATCGGCATCGAGTACACTTGGATCGATCGCTGTCGACTTGATAACAGCCCCTTCTGGGCACAGGTTTCCGATCGGAAAGCAAACGGTGCTTGTCAGCCCCATCGCCCTGGCAACTTTCGGTGGAATGATAACCGTATCGGGATCGACACCGTCTTGCTGAAGCAATCGCTCGCGAAGCTCCGCACGTCTTGGCGAGACAGCCCACACATCGAGAATCTCATTCCAAGTTTTCCCTGTAATAGTTTTGGCTTCGCATTTTGCGATCCCCATTTCGCGCAAGTGCCACATCACCTCGGGAACGCCACCTGCCATGAACAATCGCAATGTCGGATGATACATCGGACCATTCGGAAGGCAGTCCACAAAACGAGTGACACGACGATTCAGATCGATCCATTGCTCAACACTGGGACGAGGAAGCCCGGCAGCAAATGCGATCGCAGGAACATGGATCAACAGATTGGTTGAGCCACCACAAGCGGCGTGGACGGCGATTGCGTTGTGAAAGGAGTCTTCGGTCAGTATGTCGCCGAGAGTTGCTTTGCGTTCGTATTGATCCCAAAGAACGCGTGCGCTTTGACGAGCCATCTCCATCCAGATGGGTTGTCCGCTGGGCATTAATGCAGCATGCGGGACCGTCATCCCAAGAGCTTCGGCGATCACTTGCGAGGTTGCTGCCGTCCCCAGAAACTGACAACCTCCTCCCGCCGATCCACAAGCGCGACAGCCAGCCGCCGAAGCATCATCGAGCGATAACTCACCATGACTGTAACGAGCTCCTATCGATTGGACTTTTCCTAAGTCTTCCGTATCGCGAGCCGGCAAAGTTACTCCGCCGGGAACAATCACGCTTGGCAAATTCTTCGCACCCGCTAGTGCGAGCATCATCGCAGGAAGGCCTTTATCGCAAGTCGCCACACCCAGCACGCCTCGCCGCGTCGGAAGAGAACGGATCAGCCTTCGAAACACAATCGCGGCATCGTTTCGATACGGCAAAGAATCGAACATCCCGACTGTCCCTTGAGTTCGACCATCACATGGATCGCTGACGTAGGCGGCGAAAGGAACGCCCCCTTTCTCCTCGATCCACTCCGCTGCCGCGCGAACCATTAATCCGACTTCCCAATGCCCAGTATGATAACCAAGTGCGATTGGATGACCGTCCTCGCGGCGAATGCCTCCTTGGGTGCTCAGCAGCAGGAACTGCGGACCGAGCATTTTTTGAATGTCCCATCCCATACCAGCATTTTGCGTCCACCCAAAGAGATCTCCGCTCGACCAATTCCGAAGCATCTCATCGCTCAATGGCAGCTTTCCTGGGGGACCTTCTCCGCTGGTTTCAATGTTCCAGGTACGGCTGGAATCGGACTGAAGCCAGCTTTCCAGATTGAATGCAGGGCTATTCGATGAAGCGTTCATTTGGGGCTGCTCTGGGGTGGTCGAACGAGTCTGGCAGAGTTTAAAGATTAAAGCGGTTGCGACATTCGCTTATCATAGCTTGAGTTAAGATGTACCAGAACGTCTCTGGCCTACTAAGCCTCCTGAAGATAAGATTGTAAAAGTTGATGAGGACACGGTCGCCGGAGTTCTTGACGAGTTCCTAAAATATTTACACGATATATACGCTATTTCTGAGGCTCGATTCAGACGATGGACGTCATCGAAAAAGAGATTGTCGATTATTTACGAAGTGCCTGTGGTGGAAACCCACGCACCAGTGACTCTCTTGCGCTAATCGGCATCGATTCAGTCGGCATGGCCGAATTGACCTTCGAACTCGAAAAACGTTTTGCGATCCGCGTCGATGATGATGTATTGGATGTGGAAACCGTCGCGGATCTAGCTAAGTACGTCCGCGAACGGAAAAATTCTTAGTCCGAATCGCGTTCGAAACACGCTACCAAGACCGGCAGCCACCACAAGTTTCCGACAAGCCCCAGCAGCATACAAAGCGCTGCAGTCGTTCCGAAAACAACTGTTGGAACAAATTCACTTGTTGCAAGCGATCCAAATCCAATCACTAAAGTAGCAGTCGATAGCATGAGCGGTACTCCGACTCGCGACTGGCAATCAAGTAGCGACTGCTTGACCGATTTTGTTTCCTCGCGACGTCGCGTGTACTGACACAGATAGTGAAGCGACGAATCAACCGACAAACCAAGTGACACTGCCGCGATTAAGGCTGCTCCGAGATTCATCTTCATGCCAATCAGCCCCATCCCAGCAAGAATTCCAAGCGAAGGTAACGTATTGGGAACCAACGCAATCAACGCGAGCGACCACTTCCCAACCGCTAACCGCAACGCAAGTGCAATTGCCAACGTTGCCAACGCAAAGCATACCCACTGATCACTCACGACGCTTGCAACAAGCGACGCAAGCAACACATAGTAGCCAGTGACTTGATAATTTTCGCCGGAAACCGAAAGTTCCCCTGAGCCGTCGGCGCTAGCCACG